>NZ_JAXRUU010000009.1:0-69062 GCF_034497445.1 Halorubrum sp. AD140 | reverse complement strand
CAATGAGCGCCTCAACCCGGGTGGTCAGGTCCTCAATCTGGGCGAGCGGATCGGTCTCATCCTGGAGGTGGGCTCCTCGTGAGGGGGCGAATGGATCATCCGTCTCTGAGCTCGCTGCTGAGGCGTCGCTGTCCGAGGGCGATGCGGGTGGGTTGACTGTCGAGGAGTCAGCGTCTGCCGTCGACCTCTGCGGTGTGGCGTCGGCGTCAGCCGTGGCCGCTGGTGGTGCGGTGTCATTCTTAGCGGCAGGCCCGTCCGACTGGCTGCTCGACGTCGATACCGATGTCGGTGTCTCGGGTGGCGTGTACACGTCGTCTGTCCGCGCGATCGCTCGCTCGAGTGTCTTCTCGCCGTAGGTGCTGCCGTCAGCAAAGTGGACGTCATCCCACTTGTCACGAGCTAACCCCGACTGCCGAAAGAGTCGATCCATCCGGCTGTGGTCACAGCCCGTCCAGAACGCGAGGAGTCGACACAGCGCCATATCCGCCTCCGAGTGGCTCTCGTACCCGCTCGTGTCGCCACCCCACAACCGGCTGAACTTCGCACCGTTGGCGGCGTTTTTCGCGCGTTTGAGCAGATCCGCATCTGCGAGCGTCTCCGCGCCGGTGGCACGCTGTGTGTCACGTGAGGGCGCCTCGGCAGAGGACTGATCCGGGTCGGTCTTAGACACGTTGGTGGTCGACGTCGCTGCGACTTCCTCGGCATGGAGTGACGCGATCGCTGTCGTCCGCTCGGCTACTTCCATCGGCGTCTCGGCGACGTGTGCGCCGGTCACGGTGAAAAACCGCGATCGATCATACACCTCGAGATCGCCGGAGCGATTCCGCCCATCTGGCAGCGTCCCCGTCACGAGCACGTGATACCCGGTTCCGGAGGGGCTCACCTCAGTGTACGAGTCGAGGTGGCTGATAATCTGGCTGGCCCACCTAGTCGGCTCGCCGGTGTCGGGGTCTCGGCAGTCATCGAGATCGACGCCGATGAGGGGATCATCCGAGGAGAACACGAATCCTAATCCGTCAACGGGCGTCGACGTCACCGCCTCTCGAGCCGTCTGAAAGGATCGCCACGTGTCTGGGTCGGTCGTCGACGCAAACTGCGTGGTACCGGGGATGATCGGGACTTTCGTCTGTTTATCCTCTCGCTGTTGGGTGCGCCAGCACACCCACTGGGTACGTTCGACGAGTGGCTCTGGGAGGGCGTCGGCGGTTGGCGGGAGTTCCATCGGTAGTATGCAAGTTATTCGCACGGAATTGGCAAATAAATATCGCCAGAAACTATGGATCGTTTGTAAGGAATTTGTCTCCTCACGTGGGCCACGTATCCCAATCTCCCTGCGTGGTGTCGCTCACGAGATCGCAGCGCTAGTCACCGTCCAGGAAGTTTCACGCGAGGGATCCATCCGGAATAGATACGTCTTCAACGGGTGACACAACTGGGTCATCCCTGCAGGGCGCTGTACCCGCTCAGCGAGCGCTGTCTCACGAACGACTGTACAGTCAGACGAGGGCTCGATCACCGGACGGCACCGCTGTTCACTCGCCGGCCCTGTCGACGCTGGATCGGTTCCCTCTCGAGGCGATGTTGACTACTCGGCTATCTATCACGTTGGGTTTCGTGGTATCACCCCCATCGGTTCGGGGCTGATCGGCCGGTTCTGGATACGCGTATCAGCGATCGATATCGTTCTGGGGGGAGACACTGTGTCCGTGCTGGGTCGGCGTCGACGTCACACCACCGTCTCAGCGGCGCGTTGTCCCGGCCGCGATACGGATCGTTAGCGGCCTAGTGTGGAGCTGTTATGTGCTCGATCTGGATTGGGGCGACGCCCCCATCGTTTCACGCGTTCTCAAACCGTTACTTGCGGTGGGACGACTGTCTGAAACACCGCGGGCTGATCCGTACCGCTATCAGCTATTAAACCGTGAAGTCGGCCAAGTGCCTGTGTCGCCTCCGTAAGCGGTGGAATGAGCTCCTCAGTACTGATTGAGAGAAGAAGAGGATCAGGCTGGAACATCAACTTCTTCCCCTGTTGTATTTTTGAATCAATGGTTCTTACCGGTGCCTGGAAGCGACGATCGTTCCTGGACGGATGGATCAAAGTCGATCACCTGTTTCTCTTTGGGCATCGCTTGTACCTGAATACCGCGCCACTCACCATCGACGCCAACCAGCGCCTCGGCAAAGCCTGTATCCTCATTGCCGGGAACGGCGTCCTGCACGAACCGCATCTGTGCGTAGTTCAGCCCGAACTCGGCGGCCCATTCCTTGTCCATCCCATCCAGTCGGTGGAACTGCTTGACTGCACACTGATCCAGGATCGCCTCGCTTTCAGCGTGTTCGAAGAACTCGTCAACGGTCTGCGTGACCAGCCGGATCGAGAGATCGTGGTGGCGATGGTGGCGGAACACGGTTTCGAGGAACGCTAAGCTCGCGGCGTCCTGCATGATGTACCGCGCTTCGTCGATGTAGAATACGACCTCCTTCTCCGAGACCTTCGCCCGCTCGTACACCAGCGAGATCAGCAGCTGCATCGTCAGCGCAGTACTACTATCGACGCTGCCCTCCTGCTGGGCGAGATCGAGGTAGATCACCTTCTCGTCCCGGATGTCGAAATCAGATGACTGGCCGAGATTGGCGTGCCTACCTCCCTCCTCAAAGGGGCGAAGCTGGTCGAGCAGCCACGTCGCGTCTTCTTTGATCTTCCCGGTCTCCTCGTCGGACCGCACGACGAATTCCTCGGGGTCGTCGATCATGGCCTCGAAGACGTCCATCATGTCTCGAATGGTCGGGCTGGGATCGCTATGCGTCGAGATATCGTCCGTAATCCCCTGGCGCTTGTAGGCGCGCTTGAGCCCGAGTTCTAGCGTCGTCCGCCGGTCGCCGAGGGAGATGCCACGGAGCGCGAAGAAGTTCGTGAGGAAACTCATCGCGTCGTCGAGCTTCTCGTTGAACGGGCTCGCGTCCTCACCCATCGCCCGCTGGACGTGCTCCGGGGTTTCCCGAATCTCCAGGGGATTCAGGCCGAGCGTCCCACCGACCGTGATACGTTTGGCGTCGAGTGCTTCGGCGACGCCGGCCCAGTTGTTCAAGGGCTCGAGGATGATGCCGATGCGATCATTGCTCTGCTCGATGGAGCGGATAAAGTTCTGTTTCGAACTGAACGACTTCCCCGATCCCGTGTCGCCGACGGTGAACATCGCGTAGCCGTTATCCCGGGCGAACGGGTCGATGACCACCGGGCTCCGGTTGTCCTTGTGAATTCCGAACTCCACGCCACCCTCTTCGAGGATCGTCGCGTTGTGCGGCGAGGAGAGAAACGCGCCTACGGCGCCGCCCAGTGCAATCGACGTGCGACCGAACTCGTTGTCGCCGATGGGTGCGGCCGACTGGAGGGCGAGATCCTGCCGACAGATCGCGGTCTTGGGCGTGAGGTTTGCCGGGTCGTCGCGGAGCGCACTCTTGACTGTCTGGACGGCGTCTCTGAGTTCGTCTTTCTCGTCGGCCCGGACCGTGATGAACAGCCCCTGGTCGAAGACGTTCGCGCCGTTCTCGACCGCCGTGTACGTCGCTGCGGCCTCGTTGGCGCGTTCCTGGAGATAGGCACTTCGGACGCTCTGTTCGAGGTCAGCGTCGACCTGGAGGTCATCAGCGATGTCCTGCAGTTCGTTTCGGGCCCGCTCCTGATTTTTGGGGGTGATGTGAGCTGTCAGGTCGAACTGGACGTCGGTCAGCTCAAAGAGCTCGGAGAGGTAGCCGTCGTTGGGATAATCTGGGTAATCAGCAATGTACAGCGTCGTCGTCCACTGCTCACCGACACGCGCGGCCCGCGTTTCCCACTCGATCGCCGCCGGCGCCGTCACTGTCTTGTGCGACTCGGCGATGTCGTCGAGAAGCTGGCGTTCGGCGGCGCCCTGTTCGATGGTCTCATCGTCGAGCAGATCCGAGAACTTCACCTCTTCCTCGTCGTCTTCGGTGTACCAGTCCCAGAGGAGTTTCCCGCCGATCCCGACCAGTACCGCGAGCAGAATGTAGAGGGCCGCTCCTTCAGCTGAGGTTGGATTCGAGAGCCACTCGGTGAGCTGGTCGACGGCACTGCCACCCGTCTGGAGAACAGGATTACGCATCGTGGACATCTTCCCGGCGCGAATGGCCGATGATGGGTTGTTGCCGAACGACGCTTTCTGCGTCCTCGTACTCGTGTTCGCGGCCGTTCCAGAAGTCCATATTTAACACGAACAGCTCAACTGTGCTGAGTCGCCGAGCGGACCACCCAGACGCCTGCTGGATGAATTCCGAGCGCACGTCGGTGAGCCGACTGTCCAGCTTGTCGAACATTTGGGCACGACGCTCGACGTCGGTGAGGTCCTCGCGACGAGTTACAAAGGGGTTGAACAGAAAGCCGATGACGGGGAATTGGGTGAGCTTCTCAACGGGTGTGCCCTCATCGCGGAAGCGGTCATACACCTCGAGCGGCGTGACCTGGACCCCAAGGTAATACCGCACCTGCTGGATGCCGCGCTCGCGCATCTCCTTCGGCCGGGTCTCCCGGTACTCTTCGAGGAGATCTTTGAAGATCGGCTTTACTTTGACGTCCTCGTCGTTCAGGCGATCCTCGATGTTCTCGACGATCTGTTCCACCGGAAATGAGCGGGTTGTGGCGTGGAGTTTGAGCTTCGAGTCGAGTTCTTTGTTGGCGAACTCTTCGCCGGCATCCTGGAGCTGGGCCCAGTCGTCGGACATCGCGAAGTCCATGTTGTCGGGATCGATTTCGATGAACGCCTCCATCGTCCCGTCGGCACGCTGAATTGCGCCAGCGCCCGGCCACGCCCGCTCGATGTTGGTGAGATCCTGGGTCCGTTCATCGGGTGTGAACGGCGTGTAGTTCACGAGGCCACCCTCGTTCCGCACTGTCTCGTTCGTACGGTTGGCGGGGTCAGCGGGTGCGTTGAACGTGACTCGGGGTCGCATCGCGTATCGTGAGACATCCTTCGTCCACGCCCACGCGGAGAGATGAGCCGGCGACACATAGACGAGTGCGGCACCAAGACCGACACCTCCAGCGACGAACGGGAGCGCGAGCGATTCGACCCTGGTGACGCCGGCTAGCAAGAGGCCAGCGATCGGGAAGGCGATGAGCACGCCCACGTCGCCTTCCTCGATGTTGAGGTAGGGGATATGGCTCGCTTCGCCGAACTGGTCCATGATACGACGGGCGGCCGCGTCTGGATCGAGTGCCATCGTCAGTGGATCCCCCGATCAAACTCCATCCCGCGGGCATCGTCCGGTGAGTCTGTCGCGGTGGTAGTCGGATCATTTTCCGTGCGGCGGTATGACGGGGAGTCGTCGGCGCCGTGTCCCGCTCGGGCTGCTGTCTTCTGTGCGACCACGTGCCCCGCGGCGGCTTTCGGCCCCCATCGCGCGGCAGTCGTCGCAACGCCGGCGCCGCCGACGTAGGCGCCAGCAGCCACACCTCCGATGAGAGCGACCCCTTTCGTCGCGCCACCGAGGACTTTCGCCGTCAGCGGCGTCGCGTATTTGAACGTCTTCCACGTGACATAGAGAGCTACTGCCGGGAGTGACACGGCGACCAGATACCGCAAGAATGGGCTACTTGGAGAGAGTTCGTTCTGAGAGTACAGAAGGTCGTATCCTTTGAACACTATTGCTGCTGGGAGAGGCAGGACGGCCAATGGCACGAACCTCTTACTGAACCCCAATGCGATATCTGAGAGGACGGGGATGTTTCCATATACAAGAGCGAATGCGATCGGCATCCCATATACGTAGACGTATAGCAGGATCTCGCGGATATAGTAGAGCGCTTCCAACGCCCACATCGAGAGGCCACCTATGAGAGCAAAAACGAGTGAAAGCCCGGGGTTAGTGAGCGATACCTCTAGGAAGTTGAGCATCGCATCACCCAGAGAGCTAAGACTCGGTATTAAGGCAATGGTAAACCCATCTACGATGTAGAGGCCGAGAATACTTATCCAGTACCAAATGACAATTAAGAATGCGCCGACCCAGGCAGTTTTTTTGGTGCGTCTGGCCTCGTAAGCGCTTCCGATATTGAAGATCCGGATAGTGTGGCGGCCTTGGACGCACATCACGAGGAGAAGTAGCGAAATCAACATGATCTCACCACCGATTAGTGCATCCTGAATCGCAGGCCAGAGAGCGTTAGTAGGGTCCCCGAAGACAAATGTACCATCTGTCTCTGGTGTAGGTGTCCCGAACATCTCCTCGGAGAGGGCCTCGTAACCAGACTCTAGGCCGTCCATGAAGAGGCTGATTACCCAATCCACGATCTCTTTGAAACCCTCCAGAACGACGTCAATGAGGTCAACCATTGTTACCCTCTCTGATGGATATCTCGCAGTTGTCGGACTCTTGGGACGCTGAATATTGGATACTGTATGTTTTGGTGATTCGACCTTCTCCAATTCGAGCTTCGAGGATGAGCTCGAACTCACCAGTCTTGGACTCCTCCGAACAGGACGTTCCTGCTCCGGGAACGAATGCGAAGGGTGAACGCGAACTGTATATCGTAATGCGTTCTTCGGGATCGATTATGACCTGTTCAACTTCTGAATCGGAGTCAGGATCATAGATGCCACTTACACTGTCATCATCCACATAATTCGTCCCCTCTTCATCAGCCGGATAAGGCACATCACCAGTAAAGAGCAGTTTTGTAACTCTGTCGGGACCAGATCCTTGGTTTTCGAGGGTTACGAACGCTTCTTCCTCAATCTCGTCGACCGGACCGTTCCACATCTCCTCAGGTTGGTTTCTGCCTATTCCCATCCTCACGATCTGGAGATCTGGCTCGACAGTTACCGTGTCCTCCCCAATTTCTTCCTCACCTCTAAGAGCAAACACCTCGTACTCACCTGGCTCATAAGTTGTTCCAAGGTCGAAGGATACCTGCTCTGAGCCTGTAGCCACTTCCTGCTGACTGAGCAGTTCCCCGTTCGGTTGTACGAGATTAATTTGGTCAAGCTCTGAATCTGATCCAAATTCAACCACGAGTGTTGTTCCGTCAACAACTATCTCCTGGAAAACCCTTGACCCGTTGGACGGGCTGTCGCTTCCGTCTGGAGTCTTGCTTCCATTACCACCTAGGCACCCAGCCACGTTCATCAGCGCGGCACCTGCGACTGTTCGGAGGGCGGTCCGTCTCCTGAGATGAGGGTTATTTTGAGTCATGGTTTTTCTTGGAAGATGTCTTCTGGGCCAAGCAGCCGCAGAAGTCGCGTGCCGGCGTAGAACATCACGACAAACGGTAGGAGCTGCCAGCCGACTTCGAACACAAGCTCAAACCAGCCGTCAATCGTCCCGAGTGGATGCCAGCGGACGGTCGCAGAATCGCTCATGTACGCGGGGCTCTGGCTGAGCCACGACCCTGGCTGGTAGCGGGCCGTGTAGATCCCTGGTTCCTCGATCGTCACGTGTGCCACACCGGAGTCATTCGTCTCAACGCGCTGATCGTCAATAGTGATGTATCCGGTCCGAGTGTGCCCACCAATCGGAGACTGCCGACTGTTATCGAGGGTGATGGGCGCGCTGGTCTGATTGTCCCGCAGCTCGATCCTGACGGTCGCGGCTGATTGGTTCTGCTCGAGAATCTCCACTGAGAGGGTACTGCGCCGGAGTTCTCGCTCGAAGCCATCATCTGGTTCGACGATAGAGGCGTTTACGCCGCGAACGATTCCGTCAACCTGGAGCGCTCCACGGTCGACAGTCTCTGCTCGAACCGCGACGCCGTACGTCGTCGTGTACGATTGGGTGACGATGTCGATGTTGATGTTCTCGCCGATGGTCGTGACAGGTGAGGAACGCTCTGCACCCCACGTTTCGATGAATTCGGGGCCGTCTCGAACCGGCTCGGTACGTGGCCCGATACGCGACGGATAGGCGTGTACGTACACGGGAATGGCGTCCGATTCCACGGAGGTGCTCGCCGTCTGATTCGATCGAACGAGCGTGTCCCAGTTGGGGTTTCGTGCCGTGTAGAACCGCCAGACACCACGCACTCGTGTGTCGCCATCTTCTGAGAGGGTGTATCCCTGCCACGGCCGAGACTGGAAGATTGCCACGCCATCGTCCCCATTTGGATAGTCGGCCTCGTAGATGTCTGCCGAGAGATCGTAGATCTCGACATCGATTGAATCCGTGACCGTGTGTGACTCTGTGTGGTAGGTGGTGTTGGTTACAGACTGGTCGCTGGAGACATCCTGCGTCGTCTGTTTCAGTCGAACGCTGATGTCGGCTTCGAGCGTGAGGTTCACACTCCAGTCGTCGTCGATCTGGTAGTCGAGTGCCGGGGTGTGCGTCCCCGCACGCTCGGTGATGGTTTCACCATCTTTCTTGACTCGGACGGAGTCAATCTCGTGTTCTACGAGTGCCCACTCCGTGGTTGTGTTGGCAGTGGTCGTGCCGTTCGGGACCCGCACCCGATAGTCAATGAGTCCTCGCAGCGTTCCATTCGGTGCGATGTACAGTGGAGTTTCACCGGCTTCGAGATGGCCGCGTGTTGAGGGCTGGACCGCGAAGATGGTGGCGTGGGCATCAGCAATGAAGGCCCCGTCCGTGCGGTTGGCATGGGGAGGATGAACAGCCGTCTCTGCGTCGCCGGCATCGAGGTCCTCGAAGTCGTTTCGCGTCCACGTTGCTGCCGTGTCTGGTGGGCGTTTGAACGTCACGTCCGTCCCGTTCGCGACTTGGTGGACCGCAGAGCGGTTCTCTCCGTGTCGCTGGCGGTACTCCGCTTGGCTGATGTAGTTGTCTGCATCACGCGACCACAGTGTGGCTGACTCGTTTTCTGTGAGGCCGTTGTCTTCCGTCCCCGGACGTGGTGGGTCGGCGGTGACGAGACCAGTGGCGAAACTCACTGTGAGCAACCCGACCAGGAACACGGAGTGTGCGTGGAGGGACATGGGGCGTCTGATAGACTCGTGTGGTCACCAGGGAACGAGATCGACACACTCTGCCAGCGGCAGTTCCATCATCGATCCGGCGACTGTGTACAGCGGGCCGAGGACGACGAGGATGACCGCAGACTTCATCGCCGAGCGTTTGTGCTGTTTGAGTCCCCGCTTTTGTTCTGGTTGGAGCGTGAACATCTCGATGAGTGAGTCTGCCTGCCAGACGATTGCGAGCCCGACAATGCCAAGCGCCGTGGTCAGCTGGAAGAATCCCTCAATCATGCTCGGGAGATTATCTGCGCTACAGACGGCGTTCTCCTGTGCTGCGACGGGTTCGACGGCGATCACGCTGAGGAAGACCATAGTGATGGCGGCTTGTCGTGAGAGTGTACGAGACAGCCGTGATTGATGATCGGTTCGATCGTCGGTATTGGATGGAGATGTTTCTGATGACATTGGAGGTTTCGGGAGTGGTATCGCCAGTCGGTTACTGACGGTAATGGATGACGGCGAGCATTCCGCGATCTCTCTCTCGGGTGAGCTCGCCATCACTCTAATCAGCTGTGCGGTCCCGTTTACGAGCACCCCAAGAAGGGCCGGCGCTCGGACGACTCCCTCACAACTCTCGCAGTGATAGTGAGCAGCTCTATCCTGGGGGACGGTTCGAGGCTGGATCCCGTGCGCACCAGGATTGGAGGTGGTTGATCGCGTGGGCATGCGTTCGGGGCGGATATGTGCTAGTTATTTACTAGCACATAATTGCCACATACTCACACACCATATTAAATATTTTTCTGATTTATCCTTGAGATTGGAACACTACTCTTTTGAAAAATAAACAGAGAGTGGAGTAACCAACATACCTCCGGTGAAAAGGAGACTGCTCTCTCTGCCTCCTTTGCGGTAGAGTGTCAGGACTACCGTCTGAACGCGGTCAAAAGTAATTCCTACTGGGACGGTAGGTGAGTATCCTGCTGGCTAACTTATTGTGATGTGCGGCCACCACGTGCGATGAACCGGAACGTTGGTGTGTAAGCATCAAATACGACAGTGTAATGCGAATCCTCCGGGTTGCGCCGTGGATCTATCCAGACACAAAAGGTGGCGGCGACTACCACGTCCACGCCATGTCGAGGGATCAGGCGGCGATGGGTCACGACGTGACGGTGCTCACGACGCGGGCGGACCCATCACTGCCGCGGGTTGAGCAGACGCACGGCTACACCATACTCCGAGTGTCGCCGGGCGTGACGCTCCTCGGTAATGACGTCTCGCCCGCGGTGGCGAGGTATCTGTGGCACGCGGATCGTGAGAACTTCGATGTGATCCACGCGCACTCACACTGTTATTTTGTGACGAACCTCGCGGCGCTGAAACGTCGACTGGGGGACATCCCGCTGGCGATCACGAACCACGGGCTGTATAGTCAAAACGCACCTGAGCGGTTGTTTACGTTGTACCTCAAGACGCTTGGGCGATGGACGTTCAATCAGGCGGACGTGGTGTTCTGTTACACGGAGGTGGACAAAGAACGGGTGCGCAAGCTGGGCGTGACCTCACAGATCGAGGTCGTTTCAAATGGGATCGACATGGAGCGGTTCACGCCGGAGGGACCAGAGAGCGAGCTGATCGACGCCGACGGACCGGTGGTGTTGTTCGTCGGGCGGTTCACGGATGGGAAGCGCCCGTGGTTGGCTGTTGAGGCGTTCGCTGAGGTGTTGGAGGAGTACCCGGACGCGGAGCTGTACCTGTGTGGCGAGGGTGGGTTGCGTGAAGATCTGGAAACGCAGGTGGCGGAGTTGGGGATCGGGGAGTCGGTGACGTTCCTCGGACATGTGCCCTACGACGAGATGCCGAAGGTGTACCGGAGCGGGGATGTGCTGGTGTTGCCGAGTCGAGCAGAGGGAGTACCACGGACGGTATTAGAAGCGATGGCGAGCGGGACGCGGGTAGTGGTGAACGATCTGGAGCAGGTGTCGTCGATCGTTGAAAGATACGGCAATACGGTACAGTCCTCTGATCTAGTAGCCTTCTTGAGGGCAATTCAGAGCCAAATTAGAGACTCTGAGAGAGATAATATAAAGCCACGAAAAGAGAGATTACGATATAAGTGGGAAGATACTGTTAGAACAACAGTAGAAGTGCTACGTGAGCTCTAATCCGATCCAGAACTGTACGAGATCGGTTCTTTTGAGCAAACTATGACGGTGGTAGGATTCAGCCACCAAAGTAATCGATTTTGACAGTACTGAATATAAACGTAAGGATACCGTTCGGACACCATCTGGATGACCTTGCGGTAATCAAACCCTCAATAATGGGTCTCGTTTTTATTTTGATCGCCAATCTTTCTAGCATACACAATATCATAAGATAAATCGTTTACAGGAATATCAATTTCGGACCCAAAAATAAATTTGTAGTTGCTGGCTGTTTCGAGTCCATTACGAGCAGTTTCTGTACGGTCTGGAACGAATCAATTTCCTGCTGAATATCGATAAGATGAGTCCTTCCTGCATATTCGGATCAGCGAGAGGTAAACACACTCGTTCCGCCACCGAGGCTACAAACGGAGCTGATTGGATATCTCAGTATGCTATAGTGCCATATCGAACGTCTTGTAATAATATCTTGAGATCAGTCCAGAATACATATTTTCTAAATGCGAAAAGTCGGACTGTACTGAATCCGAATTCTCTAATTAAATCGCATTCATGCCTGAGAGTTACAACGCTTTCACAAAGGGCTGTTCATTAATAATGACTAGGAGATTGTTATGTAGACAGGCGATCACGTTAAGTTTGCTTGAGTTATGGTGACTACGAGGTGTTAAACCAACGATTCTGCTGTCTGCGGTTCGATAAGTCGCAACCATAATAAGGGCCAGTGACCCATTAAGGGGTAGATGTCGGTCCAGAACAACTGGTTTTATCGTAAGATCTACAACACTTTCCCGCCGCGTTTACAATCACTTGCTATCTCTGTGCTGGGTCTCAATATCCGGCAAACACGCTATGACCGACGGTTCGAAACCACCAGTAGACGGTACCGACAACACCAATGGAAAAACGCAGAGGAGTGGAGACAGGATCAACTTACCAAACTCCAAGACATCACAACCCATGCGAAGCAAACGACCGAGCACTACGGTGATCTCAATCTTGAACCGATACGATCGGCGACGAGCCCACGACAAGCGTTGAAACACCTCCCGTTATTGGAGAGCGAAACGCTTCGTCAAGAGCCCGACTCGCTCATTTCGTCTGAGGTGGAAACCGACGATTGTATCGCATTGAGCACTAGCGGAACGACTGGAACGCCGAAGACGACGTATCACGACGAACTGTCACACATCAAATACTGGGCGGTAATGAACCGCTTCTGGAGTTGGGGCGGCTGCCGGTACGGGGACAGGCGAGCATCGTTCACAGGCAACAAGATCGTTCCTGCTGATCAGTCCGAACCTCCGTATGGACGACATGACTGGGCGAACAGCCGCCTCTTATTATCGAGTTATCACTTGGGCGACGAAACGGTTGACGAGTATCTAGATCAGATCAAAGAGTTCGAACCGGAGTTCATTGACGGATATCCCTCCTCGATCCGGTACTGTGCACAACGGGCGATCGAGACCGGACGGGATATTGAGATCCCGGCCTGTTTCCCGACGGCCGAAATGCTTCGCGAGGAAGACAGGGAAATCATCGAAGAGGGACTCTCAACGAAGGTGTACAATCAATATGGTTCGACTGAGAGTGCCGCGATCGTCACGGAGTGTTCGAGTGGTCAAATGCACGTCAACCCGGAGATCGGGATAGTTGAGGTACTAGACGAGAACGGCGAGACCGTATCCGAAGGCGAAGTTGGTGAGCTCGTGCTTACCGCGTTAAACAATCGGGCGATGCCCCTTATTAGGTATCGGATAGGAGACATGGCTCGTGGACCGCCATCGTACCGTGAGTGTGAGTGTGGGAGAGAGATGCAGATCATTAAGGAAATAATTGGTCGTCAGGATGAAGTCGTCGTCACGGAGGACGGACGACGCGTACCGATGCTAAGTTATAATATATTTAAATATACGGAGAATGTCGACGAGTCGCGAATCGTCCAAGAGGCAGTGGACGAGTTCGTGTTACAGATCGTTCCAGCCGACGGATACACTGACGAACAGGCACAGATCGCTATTAAAAAACTTAGGGATCGTGTCGGTAAGGATGTTAATGTAGAAGTACAAACCCTTGACTCGATCCCACGAACGGATGCCGGTAAGTTCAGAGCGGTCGTGAGTAATGTCGAGTGAAACAACGGGTCACAACACGGACCCACAAGGACGGACTGAGATCTGGTTTCTTATTGGCCAACTTCCTGTCGGAGGAGCCGAGAGAACGCTGCTCGACCTAGCTAGTAATCTCGATGAGACCGATTACTCAATCACAATTTGGACTATCAAAAACGAGGGTGAATTGATTGAGGAGATCACCGATCCAATTCAATATCGAACACTCAATGCGTCCAGCAAAGTCGATCTACTAGCACTGTTACGATTCGTTAGAGAAGTAAGAAGACATGAACCGCATATCGTTCAATCGTTTTTATATTACGACAACTTGCTTGCGAGATTCAGTGGACTGGTTACACCGAAGACGAACATAATAACGGGGGTACGCGCTATTCCAAATGATCCGCCACTACTTCGAAGGGTAAGCGAGAGATACACATTTAGACTCTCAGATTACATCGTTTCAAATTCACAGGCTGGGAGGGAATATGTAGTCAGTCGAGGAGCAGAGCCGGAAAAAGTGGTGGTCATCCGAAATGGGAGACAAATAAACAATTACTTATCCGGATCAGCGTCGGAGGAGGTGTGTCAAGAGCTACAAGTCGATCGGAATCGCCCTGTTATTGGAACAGTCGGTAGGCTGGTTGAGCGAAAGGGTCATTATGACCTTCTCGATGCGTGGCCGTCAGTTCTTGATGCACATCCCGACGCGCAACTACTACTCGTCGGTGACGGGCCTGAACAAGAAGGTCTCGAAGCGAGAGCAAGGGAGCTTGATTGTCGCGAATCCGTGATCTTCGCAGGTCAACGTGATGATGTCCCGAATATGCTTGATTTGATGGACGTGTTCGTCTTCCCGTCTCACTTCGAAGGGTTGCCCGGCGCACTAATAGAAGCGATGATCGCTGGCCTCCCGATAGTAGCGACACCTGTTGATGGGAACGCTGAACTCATTGAGAACTGTGTCACAGGACTGTTTGTGCGTCCGCGTGATAGTAAGGATATAGCACAAAAAATTACAAACTTACTTGATAACACATATCTGTGTAGGAATCTTGGTAAGGAAGCAAGTATATACGCTCAAAAAGAGTTTACAACCGAGAAAATGGTAAGAGAATTTGAATACTTATATGCAGATGCTAGATAATCTGCATATTCTATGCCATAAAATTTTATAAATGGTGATATATTGGAAAGTTACAGATCATCCACACCAAATTCTCTCTTGAAACTAACGACACAATTAAGTGGTTCTATGTGGCTAGTTTTCAATAGTACATATAATCCTATGAAAACGGACTCCCCCCCTGTCGGTATTATAATACTTAATTGGAATAATTACGCTGACACTAAAGAGTGTCTCAATTCTTTAAAAAACCAATCGTATGATAATTATGAAGTATATGTTGTTGATAATAACTCGTCTGATGACTCGTCGTATAAATTGGAGCAAGAGTTTAAAAATCATACATTTATATACAACAGTGAAAACGTAGGATTTTCCGCGGGAAATAATAAGGGAATAAAAAAAGCACTAAATGATGGGGTGGAATATGTTCTTATTTTAAATAATGATGCTACATTATTGGAGAATACAATTATAGAACTTGTTAGAGCTGCCGAAAGTAGTAAACGCGTTGCTATTGTAGGTGGCGTTTTGAGGTACAAAAGAAATGGAAAAATATATACAGCTGGCGGAGATTTTCGTTCTACCTTAGTTAAGTTCAGTAATAATACAAAACCTGAAGACGGTTTATATCAAACGGAATTTGTTACTGGAGCGATGATGCTTCTTTCTCGTGATTTTTTATTATCTCATGGATTACTAAATGAAAATTATTTTTTTGGCATGGAAGATATAGAGATCACGTGGAAAGCTAGACAAAATGGATGGAATGTGCTAATAAATCCAGATGCAATTGGATACCACGAGAAGGGAGCTAGTGGAGGAGCCGGGAAATTTCGCTACTATCACAGTACTCGTAATCGGTTGATATTCGCGAGTGATAATTTGCTGATACATCAATACATTTGCTTTATTCTATTCTTTACTTTTTCTAGAATTTTCAGATTCATACAATGGTTAATTACATTTAATTCGGAGCTAATAACATCTACCATGCTGGCGGTCTTTGATTATATCAGAGGATCCTCTCCAAAGCGAATGTATCTTCTGGAGGATAAATATTCGTGAGTCTCAGAGCCAGAAAATATTCATTATTGTTACCATCCGTGATGCTAATATTTGTATTTTCTATGATGAGATATACCACCGGCGAATACATTATTCCTCTCAGAAATGTATTTTCAGTATTACTTTTATTACCAATGGCAGCGATAGCAGTATATAAAGGTAGACTACAGTTTTCACACAAATCTATTTACGTATTTTTGATATTATTTTTATTACTCATATACAGCATAATTAGCAGCACCTGGTCGCCTTTTCCTGGATTGAGCATTCAAAGATCCTTGATCACATTTAGTACTCCATTAATTATGTTTGTTGTTATTTCTGTAGATGAAAATCCACGTCAAACATTCTGGTATTTTCTTCTTACTATGTTTATTTTGTCTACTCTAATTTGTCTTTATGGGGTTATCCTGTATATATTTGGAGAGTGGACAACTATTCAGGGCTCCTATGGGCACACGCTAACAATCGGATCTTTTGAACTCCAACAGAATACTATGAGTTCAAATCAAAGAATCGGTTCACTATTCTACAATCCAAATATTCTTGCTAGAATAATACTTGTATCCCTGCCATCCAGTATATATGTATACTGGAATACCAATCGATATAAATTTATTGTCGTCTTAGGAATCGTATTCCAGTGGATTGCTTTATTTTTAACTCTTTCCAGAGGAGGACTGGTAGCTACGTTCACAAGCATAACTGTGATCGTCCTGTACCTGGTTTCACAAAAAGAATCTAAATCTCTATATTTAATGTACTTTATTGTTATCTTATCTTCGGCCGTTATTATTGTCTATTATTTCTTTGATATAAGTCGTCTCAGTTCCCTATCCCTAAATCACAGGGGTGTGACTTGGGTAGTGTTATTTGAGGCTTTCCAGCAGAATCCTATTAGTGGGATCGGCCAAGGAATCGCCAGTGAGGCAATATTAAATGACAGTAGTCGAACCGCATCTAGTCCTCATAACGATTATATAACGGTCATGTCTGAGCTTGGATTAGTAGGGTTAATATTATTTATAATAGTTATAGTAGTCTCAGTATTTTCAGGAATCAAGGGTATGTCAAATGGTTCTCGAGTAAAACGTCACCAAGTTTCTATAGCACTTGCTATTTTCGTTGGAGTGTGTATCTATGGATTAGTAGAAACAGCTATTTCCAGACATGGGTTTCCACATGTTGTGTGGTCATATATTCTATTCTTCATTATATTCTCTTCTGTCGAAGATCGTTAATGCTACTGAGTTGTCGCTGTCGAGTCCAAGATGACAACTACATCGTAAAAGAGGTTTCCGACACGACTGATTCTGCTCAATGTGTATGGGTTGTAATAGATCGCAGCGGAAGGTCAACTCAGACCTGCTCCAACATGTTTTCTGATGTGATGTTCGCGACGGATATAAGCCAGGGAAATTGTTCGCAGCGCGAGCTATCGCGTCGCCCTTGCCTGGTGTGGCTTGCGCACACTACTGGAAGTTCATCAACAATCCTCTACATAAGAACTTTACTAGTATATTTCCACGTATTTTCCTGCTACAACAGATGTGTCAAAGTTTTCTTCAGCAAAATCTTGACAATTTTGGGCTATTTCAGATTTATTAGATATTAAGTCATGGATTCGGTCTGAATGAATATTTGATAGCTCCCTGTCAGGGCAATACTTTCCAGTACTATTAAATTCAATCGATATTTCAGCACCGAGGTCATGTTTACGAATAATCTCTGCAGCTCCCTTGACGTTCTGATTTACAACTGTTGGAAGTCCAACTGAACAATACTCTACGAACTTAGTACCGATCCTTATTGAATTATTGTCTAGTATATATATACCTAGGTCTGCATACGATAGCATTGTAGGAACTTGATCAAAGTCCGGATTTTTAATTAGATAGTCTCCGTCTGAAATGTCATAATTCTCCAGCGTACTTTGTAAAAGAGTGTTTGATTTTGCGGGAATCAAAAACAAAAATTTTAGTTCAAGCTCTAATTGTAACAACTTCTCGATTGCACAACCATATTCATCAGGGTTATTCCATAAATTCTCAGACATGGACCCAGAATAGCAAATTATTGTAGTGGACTCGCAGATATTATGCTCCTTCCTGAAAGACAGAGTATCAACTTGGTCGGGAGAAAAGTCATCTGTATTAACATTATTGGGTATTATTTTCACATTTACATCTGGATATATTTTCTTGAAATGACGGACATACGTATCAGAGATTGCAATAACGTAGTCAGAATGAATGCAAAGTTCTTTTTCAAACGTCTTCCACATCTGATAACTCCATGATGTACGAGACCAGTCTCCTCGTGTTATGTTCTCCTCTGGAAAATCAGATCGAGGATCAAATATTAGTTCAATATCTTTCCAAATATACTTTGTAATTAGCGTAGACACAGAAATGGGATATGATCGACAGTGATACGTTCCGATAGTATATATATGTTTCACGATTATCAGAATAGGGACAGTATATATAATAACGAGTGACATGCGTATCCAATCGTATTTCCAGTTGTTTTTCCAACCCTCTTTTATAGAGTAGATCGGAATTGGGAACGGGAGAGGTATAGGTACAAATTTTATATTGCTTCTTTTAAGCTCTTTACTTAAATTTGATATATTTTGCCTATTCCTAACAAACTCATAGAACGGTAGAAACGATATGAAAATTATATCTCTGTCTGTAAGCTTATTGGATTCAGAGATGACATCAATGACTTGCCGTCTTAACAGATTAGACCAAGGGTTTTCGTTTAATGTTAGGTACCCAACCTTGCTAGTATTCATATTTAACAGTCAGATATTCAAGCACTTATACTCTCTACATAGAGGTGTCATAGCCAAAGATATTGTGATAGTGATGAATTAGATATATCGTTGTACGAGGAACCGTCACGGTAAGCAAGTTTGAGAAGTGCCCAGTTCGTGGTTTTAGGTGTCTTTGCTCAACCAAGAGCTGCACACTGAGACGCTTTAGACGGCAAATATTGAATGTTGAGAGCGTGATCGGACGAATGTTTTCTCAGAGAAACACAAAAGATTTTCGTCTATTCGGCGTATCGCTTCCTTCACTGACCTGTTTTGCAACGGCCCCGCGAAGCCCGAGATCTGCCGGGACTGCCAGTATTCTGATTATCGCCTGGAATAAAATGAAATACCGAGATTAGAAAGGCCAATGGCATTTTCAAAGTATACGATTGCGAGAAATTGAAAATGGTACTACCAAATCTGACTGAAACCAGTTTGGCCCTTAAATCTTATGATACACACACGCTTTTAAGGACGCAGAGCCTGTTGCTCCGAACCTGTCCCTGAACATTTGGACGAGATTGGTGACCTTTTTAGTAGCGTCCGAAACAGTAGTAGAACGATGATCAAAGGTGTCGACTTACGTGATCTCCAGGTAAACACTGACGAACGCGGCCACCTCGTCGAAATGTTCCGCGAGGATTGGGACGAGTACGATCCCAAACCATCGATGTCCTACTACTCAATGAGCTATCCGGGCGTAATTCGGGCGTGGCATCGTCACACACGTGGACAGATCGATTACTTCGTCTGTCCGCAGGGTCGGATCAAGGTCGCAGTCTACGATGATCGAGACGACTCGCCAACTAAAGATGAAGTGAATTCCTTCGTCATCGGCGAACACAACCAACAGATGATTCGAATTCCAGGCGATTGCTGGCACGGGTTTAAAGTCATCGGCGACGATCGGGTCTTCCTCGTGAACTTCCCGACAAACCTTTATGACTACGGGGATCCGGATGAAGACCGTCTGCCACACGACACTGACGAGATCCCATTCGATTGGGATGCCGATCCACACGCATGAAAGGAGTGATCCTCGCAGGCGGCACCGGCTCCCGACTGCGGCCGATCACACACACAGGTCCAAAACAACTCGTCCCTGTCGCAAACAAGCCGGTCCTCGAATATGCAATCGAGGACTACAAAGAAGCAGGCATCACCGAGATCGGGGTAGTTCTCGGGAACAAGGGCCGCATGGAGATACAGGAACTCCTCGGCGACGGCTCTGAGTACGGCGTTGACATCACCTACATCGTCCAGGGCGAACCGCTCGGACTGGCACACGCTGCGGGCTGCGCCCGTGACTTCGTCGGCGACGACGACTTCGTGATGTATCTCGGGGACAACATCCTCAACTCTGGGATCACCGACCTTGTCGAGAGCTTCCGAAACGGCGAGTACGGGGCGGGAATCGCGCTCCAAGAAGTCGACAACCCGAAGGAATTCGGTATCGTCGATGTCGACGAGGCGGGCAACGTCATGAGACTCATCGAAAAACCCGACGACCCTCCAACGAACCTTGCGCTCATTGGAATGTACGTTTTTTCACCTACCGTGTTCGACGCGATCGACGACCTCGAACCTTCCTGGCGAGGGGAGTTGGAAATCACCGACGCCATCCAGTCGCTCCTCGAAAATGACCATGAGATCGACTCGCACGTGGTCACAGGCTGGTGGAAAGACACCGGTAAGCCGGAGGACATCCTCGAAGCGAACCGACTCGTCCTCGAAGACACCGACCTCGACACTGCGGGTATCATTGAAGACGGCGCAGAGGTCGACGGGCGTATCGAGCTAGCGGAATCCGCGACCATCGAGGACGGTGCCGTCGTTCGAGGGCCCGTTTCCATCGCGGCGAACGTGACGATCAAAGCCGGGGCCTACGTCGGTCCGTATACGTCGATCGGCCCGGATTCCACGCTCGAAAACATCCATATCGAGAACAGCGTGGTCATCGGCGAGTCGGAACTCACGGCGTACGGTCGAATCGTCGATAGCCTGCTCGGCCGGAACGCGGACGTCGAGAGTGCTGACGAACTCCTCCCGGAAGGAAGACGGCTCGTCGTC
This sequence comes from Halorubrum sp. AD140, assembly GCF_034497445.1. Lineage (NCBI taxonomy): Archaea > Methanobacteriati > Methanobacteriota > Halobacteria > Halobacteriales > Haloferacaceae > Halorubrum > Halorubrum sp. AD140. Next base: position 48,771 of record NZ_JAXRUU010000009.1, on the reverse strand, counting down.
GGTGAAAACTCACAGCTCAAACTCTAACGATGCGAATCATCACACACACCTGTTCAGCCTGTGGGACAATCGTCGCAGCGAACGAACTCGAAGACAATCGAGTGGTGAAATGCCCAGGACTCGGCTGTGAGGAGGTACTTCGGTTCAGAGATCTCTCCGAAGACGCGCGTAGCTACTTCCTGGAAAACAGAGAGCAGTATCAGATCTAAACTACTCCACGAGACTCCAAACGGCGTCAACGTCCGCAGATAACGTCGGTTGTGGGCGATCAAGCACTCCTTCAACCTTGGTGACGGACAAACAACTGTGCGAGGGTCGTTCCGCACCGCGCTCCAAGTCCTCTGTCGAACCTTCGAACAATCGATCTTGAGTGACACCAGCGCGCTCCGCGAGTAATCCCCCAAATTCGTAGGGTGTAACACAAGAGCGACACGCCACGTGATGGATCCCGGACGCACCATCAGCTATCAGGTCAAGGATTGTTTCGGCAGCCTGCCCTGCTCGGGACGGCGTGATCCACTGATCCGTGAACAACGGAAGTGTCTCCCCACTTCGCAGCTGTTCGTGAACCCACGACGGGAATCCCGTCAACTCCTCAGTACTGCGATGGACTCCCCACACGAAGGATAGTCTTGGAATCAGCGCCGAAGAGTGATTCTCCCGAACAGACTGTTCACCAACCATCTTCGATTTACCGTATTCTTGGAGAGGGTTCGGTTCCGCCGATTCATCATACGGATTTTGACTGTCTCCATCGAAGATGTAGTCGGTCGAGACGTGGACAAAGTCAATATTATCTCGCTCGCATCGAGCTGCGAGCTCACCCGGCGCTTCGCCGTTGAGAACGAGAGCTTGATCCGGATTCTGTTCACACGAGTCCACGTCCGTCATCGCGGCACAGTTGATAACGACATCGGGTTCGTGTTTCACGAGCAGTTGGTCGAACGCCTCGAACGATTTGAGAGAATACTGTGAGAGTGGGATGTCGAAAGAAGGTTGAGACGAATGATACGTGCCGTGTACTTCCCACTCCCGATCGCATGCCGCGTGGACCACATTACTCCCGAGCAATCCGTTTGATCCGACGACGAGCAACCGCATACTGGAGCGTGCCAACAGAACTGTAAATAGGTGCCGCTAAGAAATTCATGTATGCGCATTCTCGTAACTGGTGGGGCCGGATTCATTGGGTCGAACTTTGTATACCATGTTCTCAACGAACACGACGACGACCAAGTCGTTACGCTCGATGCGTTGACGTACGCAGGCTCCCGGGACAACCTCGATGGCGTTCTCGACGATCCACGACACACGTTCGTGGAAGGGGATATTTGCGATCGAAAACTCGTCAACGAACTCATCGAGGACGTCGACGCAGTCGTCAACTTCGCCGCGGAGTCACACGTCGATCGTTCGATAGCGGGCGCAGAACCGTTCGTCTCGACCAACGTTCGGGGCACACAGACGCTGCTCGATGCTGCTAATGACGCGAACCTCGACAGGTTCCTCCAGATATCGACCGACGAAGTCTACGGACAGATACTCGACGGGAAATTCTCGGAGGATGACCGACTCGATCCGCGGAATCCCTACGCGGCCACCAAAGCCGGTGCTGACCTACTCGCGAAGAGTTATCGAACGACCCACGATCTCCCCGTTGTCATTACACGGACGTGTAACAATTATGGCCCCCGCCAGCATCCAGAAAAGCTCATTCCAAAGTTCATACGAAACGCCGCTGCTGGCGAGACACTGCCGGTATACGGAGATGGTTCGAACGTGCGCGAGTGGATCTACGTCGAGGATAATTGCCGGGCCCTCGATATAGTGCTCCGAGAGGGAGAAATCGGTGAGATATACAATATTGGTTCTCACGCGGAGAAAACGAACCTCGAAGTCACCGAAGCGATTCTCGATATGGTTGGGGTCGATAATGAGCAGATCGAATTCGTCGACGATCGAGCCGGCCACGATCAGCGCTATGCGCTTAAAACAGAGAAGATCGAAGCACTCGGATGGGAACCCAAGTACACGTTTGAGGAAGGGCTGGAACGTACAGTCGAGTACAATCTCGGTTGAGATTCGACTTCTATCTTAGAACGCCTGTACAACTGGTTCCCACTACCCTCATTCTTTTCGTACTAACGACGCCTTCCTCGATCAACAGTACCAGTACTTCGTCGAAACCGTGATAGCTTACGAGACCGCTCGTGGTTCGAATTCCGGTTTTACGTAGTTCGTCTCAACCGTCCCCACTAACCCGTCCTAATTCTTCCGGAATGTTCTCTACTGCTCCCGATTGACCGTTTCTCCGCTCCCAAACCCAATCATGTCGTTAATTCGTCAACGTCCTCGACGAACAACGCGATGCCGTCCTCCACGAGCGGCTGAAGCATGTCCGCACCGTGGGTCTCGAATACAAACTTGTTCAGGTTGAAACAATGTCCCTCGTAGACGGCCGTTAAGGCGACACCGATTCGCGCACTCGACTCCGCGAAGAGTCGATAGAGCGGCGATTTCGATCGGTCAATTACGCGCACGCTCGACGTGGTGAACCGCAGATAAACTCGTCTCAACGGTCCTACTCCCTCAGATAAAGCTTGTAGACGACCTCGTAATCGCTCCGCTCATCCTCGTGAAGGTCGGGACGAACCATGAGAGCTTGTAGCCGATCGTTCCCTGTGATATGAATGAACTGATCCAAACACTCGACGTCTTAGGAGTCGAGCCGTCCCTCAAGATACGGATATCCGACAGGGATCACGCGATCATCCGGGATCAAGAGCCGAACGCCCTCGTTCTAGAACTTCGCCGAACGTCAAGACGACGGTCTTCATTTCTGGCAGATGGTACACTCCATCCAAAGAATGGATCTATCGCTAATAAGGATCCAGGTGTTCTCGTGTCGAGATCAAACAGTGTCATTATCTACTTCTCGTTTCGAGGAACTGTAAGCTAGTTGATGACACACCAGATATATCCTCGTGTTTCCAAATCAAATCGAAAAGTGCTTGCCGCGAGATTCATAACGATGTAGATCTAGTGTTTATCACATTGTTAATATACTCCGCTGTGATCACTCTTTTTCGTTACCTCTTCTCAACTCTCGATACATCTCATAATCGATCTGATCGATCCCGAGGAGGTAGATGATCGCGACGTAACTCACAGTTCCAAAGATGCCCCCAAATACGAGCAGTGGCATCTGAGCGAACCCGTATCTGAGCAACTCGCCTCGTATCGAACCTATCGATACCGCTACCACCAAGCCAGCTACTATCGGTTTTAGATATCTCCGTGTATACGGGTAGTACTGCTCCAAACTCCATAGCTCAAGAAGACGAAATAGATTGACTAGGGCGAGTGTGAGGGCGGATGCTACAGCTGCTCCCACGAAGCCGTATCTGGTAATCAATATGTAGTTCGCGACCACATTTGCGACTCCGAGGAACCAACGGTTGAACAGTACGACATACTGGTGGTTGCTCATCATGAGCAGATACCCACTCGGCCCGACTGCGTTGCGCGTTACCTGACCTACGACGAATAACGACAGCACGACCGATCCACGAGTGAATTCGGATCCAAAGAGTCCCAACACTTCGAATCGAAACGTGTAGAGCAGTACTGCGGGCAACAAACACAGCGTAAAGCTCCACCTCGTGACAGTCTGGAACACTCTCTGTAATTCTTCGCGTTCGTCTCGGGAGTGTAGTTTCGATGCGATAGGCGGAAACAACTGATTCAGCCCTGAAAGAGCCAATCCGGTTACATTCGCGAGCCCTATCGCCACTGCATAAATACCGACTTCCACATCTCCGATGAAGTACCCAACCATCAACCGGTCAACATTTGTATACAACAGAGAACCTGCGGCAGTAAGTGTGAGCGGAATTGAAAATTGGTAATACTGATATAGTTCTGACCGATTTATATCGAGATTCACGTCGATGTCGGTTCGTTTGATAAGTAAGCTGAGGGAGACCGCCATCGCAAGAAGACCAGCGAACGCGACCGCTGCGCTTACTCCAATGATCGTCGCGCCAAGTACGAGCGCGATCGCGACCGACACGACATTCAGGACTGGAACGAGGACATCTCTAATGAATATCTGATTCTTCGCGTCTTCGAAGGCTCGAAACGTATTGGCTATCGCCTGTATACTCACTTGGAGCGGAAGGAACAACGCAAAAATACGTAGGACATCGGCGAACAGTGGGTTTTCGAGAGTAAGCTGATTTATCTTTCCGGCAAAAATGAATAATAGTATGGAGACAACAGTCGCTCCGACGATCGACGTACAGAATGCGATCGTGATGTAGCTCCCCTGCGTACTCTTCTCGTCTTCGAACTCTGGGACGAACCGCATGATCGACTCTGTCACGCCGAGTCGAGCAAACACACCGACGACCGATAGGATCGTCTGGGCATACGAGTACACCCCGTACGATGCTGCGCCGAGAGTACGAGTCAGAAGGATCTGTAACAGGAACTTCGATACTTTCGAGACCGTGATTCCGACGAAAAATAACATTGCCCCACCGGAGACAATACCGAGTGAGGTACGTTCTTCACTCATGTATGATTCGACTTCACCGCATATATCCTAGGGCCTCTAACCGATCTTCGATATCGTCGTCAGGATCGTTGAGACCGGATTTAACCCCCGAATCATTCAATTTAGCGAAGGTCTCATCGACTTGTGACGGATATTCTCGCGAGGTAGTGTGGTACTCCCGAGCGGAGTCGATCGTAACTATCGCGCCGTCCTCTCTATGTGTCGAATATTTAGTAACGCTCGTGTCCTTAGCTTCATACACTGCTCTCCAGGGACCGAGATAATCCTCCTTGTTCACCGTCTCTGGAAGTGTGTCTCCCGGTTCTGGAACGCGATACGTTGAGGTAAGTACTTGCTGAGATTCAGGAACAAACGACGGAGAGTCGTTGTCGGCTATCGATTCACGAACGACGGTAGGAAATTCCGTAAGGGACGCCGGTTCATCGATTCGTTCGTTTTCCGTTTGACTCGGATGTTTCACCACTAACGGCACATGAGTCTGTACTTCGTGAATTCCCCAACTGTGATCACACAGTCGAACCGATGGCGACACTTGACTGAACTCTCCGAACGCTTCTCCGTGATCACTCGTAACGACGATAAGCGTGTCGTCGTATTGATCGTTCTTTTTTAGCGTTTCGAGGAGCGTGTTGATTGCCGCGTCGACCTGTCTAATACACTCATCGTACAGATTCTCTAGTGTGGTAAGCGCCCACCATCCTCCTTCGGATAATACCTGCCGAGACATTGGTGATTCAAAATATCCTCCAAGGGATCGGAGCTGTTCGTCCTCATAAAGTCTGAATTCCGGTTGTGCGACGTACGGATAATGAGCATCCATCAAATTGATACATGCCGCCCACGGCCCTTTCTGAGCTTCTTGCCACTTGAAAAACTCTGATATGTATACTTCGCCCCGTTCAGCTTCTGGATTTTGCGAGCTGTTCTGTTTTAATTTATATTGGATACCATTGAGTAAGGATCGAACTGGCTTCTGATGTTTGAGAGCATTCTTAATGAATTTCGACGTTGATACTTCATCTTCAAGATCTCGTAACGTAAGCCCCGATTCTGGGTGAGTGAAGCGCTTCGGACCGACAGTGTGCTGGAAGTGATCCGCCAAGTTCGACGCCTCGGTAACAACGACGTTCGGCGAAAAAAGACCTGTAGAATACCCATATTCGCGTGCTAACTGCGACCAAATGCTGTTATCTTCATTTAATTTGGATTCGTGTTCAAACAATTTATGCTCTTCTACATGATACCCTGAAAAGATACTTGTATGGCTTGCGATACTGTGGATCCCCGGTGCTCGAGCTTGTGTATATTTGGTCGCATTTTCCGCAAAAGAAGTCAGATTAGGCGTCGTTTCGATAGGATAGTCATGGAGACTGGTATTCTTTGCTCTGAGACTATCTAAAACGACGAGGAGAATATTTGGTTGTTCTCCACTCATATATAAGCTCACTCGATAGACTGTATGAACCTGTTGATTATCATCCTACTTCCGCCGTCGTACGTTAAAAGGAAGTGAGCTTTTATTCACCATAGATACATGCATTTCTAAACTAATGCTCAGACCTGATCAGCTCATACACCTTCCTTATGGACGCATACTCATCCTCGCCCTCCGTTTTGGCCGCCAGCATCACAACCATCTCCAACTTGATATCGATCACGGTCTGCGGTTCTGAGAGGCTCGCGCGAACTAAACGACGAGACTAAGAGAGTGCGTTTCGTGTGCTTCTCCGCTCCATCACACGGAGAGTAGATTTCGTGTGCTTTCATTCGGTATTTTCAGCGATCTCTGCACGGACCTCTAACACAATTTCCGGATCGAGATCCAACGCGTATTCGTAATACTGACCGCCACTCAGCCCATTGTTCTGCTCGTGGGGTCGAAGGAACCCCAGCATGTGGCGGTCTGAGAGGTGGTCCTGAATACTCTTCAGTGTCGACAGCGGCGAGGCGGCGTGCGACTCCGCCACCTGCTCGTACGTACGTTGAATCTCTTTCGACCGCGCCGGGACCTCCCCGTCAACCTGTAGGTTTGCGATCTCTTCCAGGATGTACTGGGCGTGTTCGGTCTGGTCCCGGATCGTGTTCGCCACTCGACCACGTTGGACGCGTTCCCGTGCGGTGTCGATGTGTTCGTCGGTGACTGGCGTCTCGCCGTTCTGCTCGGCCAGCTCCGCGCTGAGACAGCGGACGATTCGTCTGTCTCGGCCGCGAACTGTGGCCTCCGCGGTGGTGAGTGTTCCGTGTCACTTCGGATTCGGCGCGTTGGTTGCAGGAAACGGACGGAATCGACCTCGATCCCGACATCGTCCTCGCGATTAGAGACGAGATCGAAACGGAACGCACCGGGTGACACACGACCGGAAAGACAGACGAAACGTACTCTCTCACTGTCGGCTAGCCCCAGCGATCGCGAAGCGAATTTCGTAAGGGACTCGCTTGAGAGTACACTACTCTAGCACCTCCGAAGACAAACGAAACCAGGTCTCCCCCGACCCTCCTTCACGACGCCCGCACCAACGGCTCGTCCCACTCCCGATTCGCCTCGTACCACTCGATGAACTCGCCGACCCCTTCCGTGATCGTTCGTAAGAGATCGTCCCCGGTCGTCTCTCAGGTGAGTCCTCACGGCGAGCCGTTCGGCGACGTCTTCCGCGTCGCTATCAATTTATGTATGCGTACCCATACGTAACGTATGAGCAAGAACATCTCCATCAGCGACGACGTGTACCGTCGACTGAAACGCGAGAAGGGAGACCGGAGTTTCAGCGAGGTGATCGCGGAAAAACTCGACGGCGGCGGTGAGATCTCGGACGTCACCGGCCAGGGGGTCTTCGACGCCGAAACGCCTGATAAGGTCGCCGACGAGATTGAGCGGTTGAGCGAGGGAACGATGGATCGAGTCACCGATGAAGATCTGTGACACGTCCGTCCTCGTCGATATCGACCGTGGCGGGGTCGACGAAAAGGTAGCGGCCCTCGACGAAGCGGGCCGACACGCGATCAGCATCGTGACGGTGACCGAACTCCGGCTCGGCGTGGACCTCCAGTACGAACGGGGGACGGACCGACATCAACAGGCAATCGACGACCTCGATCGCCTCCTCTCGCGGTTCGACGTGCTCCCGATATCGCGACCGGTCGCGACGACGGCCGCGACGATCATCGCGACCCTGCGACGAGCCGGTCGGCGGCTCGATGACCTCCACGACGTGTATATCGCCGCGACTGCCCGAACACGGGATCTCCCGGTGTTGACCGCGAACGTCGATCACTTCGACCGGATCGACGACCTTCGCGTCGTCGATTGGGAGACGTTCTGACGGCATTTCGATTTCGGCCACCGGCGGAGTGAGTTGAGTGAGCGGCGTATCCGTGTCGAGACGGCCACTATCGACGTGGGAGGTGTTTTGTCCGTCGGCGTTCAACGACGTCTTGGTATGGGCCTGTACGACGACGTGCTGGTCGCAGCGGGCGTTAGGCTGCCGAAGTTTCCGGCTGACGCCAGTCCGTCCGATATCGGGTAGCAGACGAAAGAGATCGGTCGGCCAGCTATGGGTGCGTACAAGCTGACCGCAGACGGACGCCTTCTGCGACGCGAGCGAGAGTTCCGTGAGAAAACGGCCGAGGAAAAGCAGGCAGTGGCCGCCGATCACGGCTTCGAATCATGGGACGAGTACGTCTCTTTTTGTGAAGACGCGGACCCGGATAGCCGCATCCAACGTGGGATCGGACTCGGAGCGCCGAATCCCCAGACCGTCGACGAGGAGTTCTGGCTCGATCACAATATGCACGGCAGTTTCGAGTTCCATGGGCGGAGCGACGACATCGAAGACGGATTCCACTGGTCGTATGAAGCCCGGTTCACGCGTGGAGAACTCGACGCTATCGTCTTTCTCGGTGAGCGGGGTGACGGTTCCCCAGAGGAATACAGGCCCGAAGCGCCTGTCTGCGTCGAGTTCTAATAGCCGCTCCGGACGAAAGCGGATTCAGCGGGATGGGTCTGAAATCACTGGGATGGTGGCACGGAAGTCGTTCGGGCAGGTGTTGATTCAAGAATATTTCCGAAACAGTATCTCGGCTCCTGCTATGAAAAGGTGTAATGACACGGATGGCACGTCACAACATCTATTATGTTGGGGGAGAGAAAATGGGGTAAGATGGCCACAAACAACGATAAAATCCAGTTCCGGGGGGAGACTGAAAAGGAGGCGACACAAGTCGTCGATCAGATGCGCCTTGGGGGGATCAACGTTAGTGAACTTGCTCGACAGGGGCTTCAAGAGAAACTCAGAGAAGTCCTCTCGGACGAGGAGAAAATCACGCTCCACCAGCGATACAAGGCGGGAGAACTCTCTGAAGAAGTGGCAGAGATCCTTCTTGGTGATTCCTTGGACGAAATTGAGCGGGAGCGGGAGGCCTTTGGGGAGGCTGCGGAGCTTGATATGAGTGGCGTGTTCCAAGAGTGAAGATGGTGGACGATGCTGTTCGTCATCCAGTCATCGTTGATACGGACGCACTGATCGCTGTAGCGAACACGGGACTCTGGTCTCGGATTATGGACAATCTACAGCTAACGACGACTAACGTCTGTTATCACGAACTCCAACGCCACGTTCGGGAGCTGTCTGAGTACTCGCCTGAAGAGACGAGAGAGCGGTGGGTTCACGATGGGAGCAAGCGGGCGCTTGAGCCGTTCGACGACGAGGATACGTCGTTCACCACGGTTCCGTGTGTTCCTCGACCGCATGGAGAGGATGCTGGGGAGAAATCCGTACAAACTGAAATCGAACAGCATACGAAGCTGTATCGGTTCGCTATCTCGATGGACAAACACGGCCGTCGGGCGATTAATCGAGTGTTCGCTGACACAGAAGAGACGACTGGGAAAGCGGTTGCTCCCACGTTTCTGCTGTATCTGCTACTAGACGAGGGGAAGTGTACTGTAGCGGAATTCTGTCAAGCCTGTGGCGAGATGCTTCGCGGAGAAGGCTGGACAGGGTACCAAGCGATTGAGGCAGCATGGGCGGCGATCCCGGTCGATTGCTCGCAGTATCTTCAGAGCGATCTGCTTCCGTGAGTCGAAAACTGCCCGACAGACGTGTCCCGCCGCTTACGACGCCCGCACCAACGGCTCGTACCACTCTCGATTCTGCTCGTACCACTCGATGAACTCACTGACCCCCTCGGAGATCGTCCGCGAGGGCTCGTACCCGATCAACTCGCCCGCCTTCGCCACGGACGCGTGCGTGTGCTCCGCGTCGGCCTCCCGCGCTGACTCGTACTCGATCGCCAACTCTGGCGCGAGCTGATCCCGAACCACTTCAGCCAACTCCTGGATCGAGATGTTGTCTGAACTCCCGATGTTCACCACGTCCCCATCAACAGACCCATCCGTCAACAGTGTCCGGTTCGCGTCTACCACGTCGTCGACGTAGGTGAAGTCGCGCGTCTGCTGGCCGTCGCCGTAAATCACGGGCGGCTCCCCGTTCACGCACCGCGAGACGAAGTTCGAGATCGCCATGTTCGGGCGCATCCGCGGCCCGTACACCGTGAAGTAGCGCAACGCGACGGTCGGCAACCCGTGTAACTCCGTGTACACCCGCGCCATGTGCTCTTGGGCGAGCTTCGTCACCCCGTACGGACTCACCGGCTCGGTCGGATGGTCCTCCTCGTAGGGGAGTGACTCCGGCTTCCCGTACACCGACGACGAACTCGCGAGGATCACGCGCTCGACGGCCGCGTCTTTCGCCGCCTCCAACAGGTTCACCGTCCCGTCCACGTTGATGTCGACCACCTTTCGGGGGTTGTCCACGCTCTCGCGCACGCCCGCCTGCGCGGCCTGGTGGACGACGACGTCGACCCCGTCGAGAACTTCCCAGACCGTCTCCGGGTCGCGGACGTCCCCCTCGACGAACCGGTACTCGGCGTCTCCCTCGTCGGCCACCTCCCGGTGGACCTCAAGCGTATGGTGTTTGATCCCCTCGGCGTAGAACGGTTCGAGGTTGTCGAGGACGGTCACGTCGTGGCCGTCGTCGAGGAATGCCTCCGCGAGATGGCCGCCGATGAAGCCGGCGCCGCCGGTGACGAGGACGTGCATGTCAAGATGACCTCGCCGCTTCCGCATATGTCTCCTGATTCGTCGACAGACGAGAGTACGTCTGTGATACGGCTCAACGGAGGGACTCAGTAGGTCTTGATTACACTCTACGCTTCCAAGTCACTGACGTTGTCTAGCAGGACGGCGTCACCGAGGACGTTGGACGAAAGTCGATGCCCCCCACACCGTTTGGTTCGGTATCCTCTTACTGTCACATCGAACCAGAACCTGATCTGTGAAACTTCTGGGACTATGGGAGACGACCTGACTTTTCTCCGCCTTAATGAGAGCGGTCGTCGGAGCCAGATTCTCTTGGAGTCGAACGCTAACAGTATCTCGGGACAGACGACACGGAGCGTGCGGCTCCGGTGACACTTGGCACGCACAGTCTCGAAGAACAGTTACTCTCTAGGTCAGCGTCGGAGGTCACGGTATCCGGTCGGTGACGCGGTCGAGTTCGTCGACGGTTGCCCACTCGAGCACGCGGTCGGCCACCGCCGCCTCTAGCGCCGCTAGGTGGGATGCGGCCATTCCGTTATCATAACGCGCCCGCTCGTCGGCTGGGTCGTCGTATACGCGCTTGAGGAGCCACAGGGCATCACGGACGGTCGTCTGCTGTCTGTAAAGGTAGCCGAGCTCCCAGACGTGTCCCCCGTCGAAGTCTTCGATCACGCCAACGATCCACGTCGCCTGTACCGATAACACCTCGAACGCCGGGACCCACAGGTCGAGATCCGCGGCGTCAAATCCGAACTCTTCGAGCCTGAACGCGATGGCGTCTCGTCGGTCGTCCAGCCGAGAGCAGACCCGTTGCCGACGCTGTCCCTGCTCATCTGACCCACTGCCGACCACGAGATACCGACGGTCCGCTCGACGCACGTCGTCGAACCGCGTCCCGTGGAGCCCGTCTTTCAATCGCTGGTGTTGCTCGGGTGAGAGCGACAACGCCTCACCATCGGTCACGGCCGCGGGATCGACAGCCTCGAGGAACGGTCCGGTAGCTCGCTCGCCCGTGTTCTCGTCCCCGGCATCTTCAGGCTCCCTCTCGCCGGTATCGTCGTCTGCCATCTCGTTCGACCGTTCATACTGGAATCTGGTAGTAGTACCGATTAGTAGACTAGTTTAGCAACTAGTCTTACTGAGCGACCAAGTGTTTATGCGCTCTCAGTTCGTATCGTGGCGTATGAAACCTCAGTCTGTGGAGACCGACACGAGAAGCGGTGTCGGAGATGGCCCATCGGCCGCTGAGGAGAACGCAACGACGTCCGACGAGTTCGACACGTGGCTAGCGCTCCGGAAGGCGACTGACCGGACCCGGGCAAACCTGATCGCGGACATTGTCGGCCATCCGAAAGGCGCCCCAAGCGTGCGTGAGCTCGACTATATGAACCCGGATCTCGGAGAGGACGCGATTCGCCGTCACCTCAGTGTGTTACAAGACGTCGGCGTAATCGAGGAGACAGTGGTCAAACCGGGGAACCGTGTGCGAGGCTATCCGTACAAGTTCTATTTGCTCACTGACCACGCGCGGGCGCTGTTCGACCGGAACGATCTCTTCCCAGTCGACGCGTGGCGCAGACAGTACGCACGCGTTGAAAAGTCCGGCGAGATCACCGAACTTGAGGAGATGCCACGCCCTGATTGACGTCCCCCTCACCCTGAACGGCGAGGTCTTCTCCTTGCTCCTCTGGTAATAAATTAAGTTCCAGCCAGACGAGTATCTGTATTGCCCTCCTTCCGCGCCTGAAGACGCGGGTATGCGCTCGCATTATGTATCACTCCTGAAGCAACGCTTCCGCTTGGTCGAGATCTGCCGGGTGATTCACGTTCACCCGATCGCCGACTCGAGCGGTCGCAATTGTGTATCCAGCGTGCGCCAGTAGACTAACCGCCTCACTTAGTTGGTACTCGCCGTCTGCAGACGGTTGAACGAGCTTACATGCCTCAAAGGCGTCTTCGGGCAATACATAACACCCAGTCGTGACGAGCGTTGATGGTGGATCGGTGGGCTTCTCGATGATCCGTGCGACTGTTTCATTCGCAAGTTCGACAACGCCGGTCCGGCTCGCAGTGTTGCGTGACACGTCCTCGACAGCGATCACACCATCCACGCCATCATCTTCCAGTGCTGCGACAGCCGGCTGAAGCGAGTCGATGAAAACATTGTCCCCGTTGACGACGAGGAACGCGCCTGTCACGTGTGGCTCTGCTTGAAGCACTGCGTGAGCGAGACCAAGCCGCTCACGCTGGTGGACATACGTGATCGGCGTCTCACAAAATGAATCACCGAAGCGGTCGACAATTTGAGCGCCTTCGTAGCCGATGACAACAACGAGTTCCTCAGCTCCAGCCTCGATCGCTCGATCGAATACGTACGCGAGCAGCGGCCGTCCAGCAATCTCGACAAGCCCTTTGGGTTGATCGTCAGTAAGGGCGCCAAGACGCGACCCGCGGCCCGCAGCGGGGATGACTGCCTTCATACCCTCGCGTTGACCCGCCACCAAAGTGTACCCATCGACCGAAGTTCTCGAAACTAGTCTCTCAACTATTCGACTGGTAATTCGAGATCCGCTATTCGTCGCGCTTGATAGAACCGCGCGTACCGACAGAGGCCGCGCCACACCGCGACCGCAACAACCGCACCGACGGCGTTCACGAGCATATCCTTGATTGCAAAGGTTCGCTCTGCAAGCCCCGACTGGAGCAGCTCGATGCTGACGCCGTACCCAACCGTGATAAGCCCGACTGCAACAAGAATCTGCCACTCGGGACGGTTCGAATGCTGAAACGCATACGCCAGTGACATCGCTAGCCCCCCATACGCGAACAGATGAAGCCAATCCGAATACGCAATCACCCCAAATGGACCCGTGCGAACCGTGCCGCTTCCCGGCGCTGGCACAACTGAATAGTAGAAAATGACGGCCGCAACGGCGATGACTCCTCCAAACCGAAGCCATCGCGGAAGAAGTGGAAGACGAACTGCCACGAGTTGTGCCTCAGCTAAGACAATACGCTCTCAAAAAATGATCGGTGAGAGCTGTGGTTTCCCCCTAACAACAGAGATAGGCAATTAGTTACAAAACAGTGACCTCGCTATTGTTATGGATCCAATTTGCGAACGGTATCGTTTTACTCCCCCGCTGACACGCACACGCTAATGGGATATTCGAGGGATCAACGATGGAACTGATCGACGATGAGGGTAACCTCTTGGGGGCAGTCAATGTCGTTGATGCGTTAGTCGTCCTGCTGGTGGTTGCGGTCGGTGTCGCCGGGGCTGCATTCGTCTTCATGGATGAGCCGGAACCGGAGCCAGAACCCGAGACCGACACCACGTATGCGACCCTCGATCTTGGCACCCAACCTGACTACGTCGTCGATGCGATCAATGAGGGTGACACCTATGCGCCCGATGATAACTCGGCGCTCACAATTACGGATGTTCACTTGACTCCACGTGGAGACGAGATCGGTGTCACACTCCGTGTGGCACTCGAAGGCGAAGCCAATGATGAGTCGATCACGTACGCGGACGCGCCCCCACGACTCGGTCGGACACTCGGCATCGAGACATCACAGTATGAGGTAGACGGCCAGATTCGCGAGGTTGGAGACGATGATGCACTCGCTGGCGACACCGAACAGGTGATCGTCCGTGACACGCTTGATGCTGAAACCGCCACCGACGTCACAGCAGGCGACGAAATTCGGCTTGCCGATCGCACGATCGCAACGATCGAAGATGTCGCCACCTACGCGACGAACAACTCCGGCCAAACGCGCGTGCTCATCGAAACGAACCTCTCGACCCATGAGGAGGGTGGGCAAGCTCGCTTTGGTGGCGTGCCACTCCAACGCGGGCAGTCGCTCACACTGCCGACTGATGAGTACACGATTGACGGCGAGATCGAACGGGTGAACGGCGACCTGCAGCTGGGGGAGACATCGACACGAGAGGTCACCCTCCGGATGACCGAGGTCCGTGAAGACACTGCAGACGCAATCCGTCCGGGGATGACAGAAGGCCCGACCGACGATCCCGTTGCAGAGATCACTGACGTCGAGACCGAGCCATCACTCATCATTGCGACCGGCGAAGATGGAAGCGTCAACGTTGTTGATCACCCAGTCGACCGGGACGTGACGATCACAGCTGAGGTCCAGGTTCGGGAGACGCCGACTGGCGTTCAGTTCAAGGGTGAGCCACTCCGTGGTGGTACCACCATTACGCTCGATCTGGGAACACGCGTCATTGAGGCAGAGGTGGTGGGCGTTACCTAATGATTCACGGGAACCCGAAACGCGGTGAACAGCAATCCATCCAGGCCGTGTCACCCAAGAGGTGGCCCCAGTGACGACTCACACACCTGACGAGTCTGACGCCACGCACACGTCGTCGGATGAAGCCGACGTACCAGCCACGCTGTCTGGGTCGCGGGTCGTCGTGACGCTTCAAAACGTCAGCACTCGCGTGGGGTCGTGGGTGCGCAACTCGGCGCTGTATCAGTGGCTGACCGCTGAACCCGACCCGGAGGTGATCGTCATCGACTTGCGAGAGACGTGGACGGTTGGGCCGTTCTTGCGCGTGCTTGACTGGATGATTGATCACGGTATGCGGGCGGCAGAGAGCTCTCGTCTTGTCAACGTCGCGCAGCGTGGCGTCACCAAGACACGTGCGGCACCATTGCGAGTGGCCGGATTCGTGACCGCACTACTTGCTCTTACCATCGCTGGCAGCGGGCTTCTTGGCGGCGGGTCGATGACACGGGTCGTAGTAGGAATTGGCCTCGCCGTTGTGGGAGTGATCGCAATGCAAGACGATCGGGGGTGGGCGACACTTCGAGAGACGCGGCCCGTCACACTCACGATTGCCGCGTTGGAGCCACCGACTCCGCCAAACACTCCAGGTTGTAACGACATGGCTGGTGAGTCTCAGACGAATCCGAACGCACACAGCGAGGATCATCGACCTACTGCATCGAACGAGTCCGAGTCATCGGTGGCGGCTGCATCCGACGATGGAGACCAACCAGATCCAAACTAACACGTCTACAGTCGGACCACATGGCTGCCACTAAGGAGGTACTCTTTTTGAGGAGATCTGCGGGTAGGCTTCGATCAGCGAAGGGCTACCATCGATAGCCACTCATGCCTACAACTTTATTTCATTCGGGCGAAAAGACCTGTCTCAACGAGCCCTCCAATGAAACTCGCACTCATCGGCGTCGGCCAAGCAGGCGGCAAAATCGTCGACAAATTCATCGAGTACGACAAAGCGCACAGTGCACACATCGTCCGCGGCGCGGTCGCCGTCAACACGGCAACGGCCGATCTACGCGGTCTCACCCACATCTCCGAAGAGAATCGCATCCTTGTCGGCCAAGCAGAAGTGAAAGGCCACGGCGTCGGTGCAGACAACGAACTCGGCGCGGAGGTCATCGAACGCGATCTAGGAGAGATACAGGGAACGCTTGATAGCGTTCCTTCACACGAGATCGACGCTTTTCTCGTGGTTGCTGGGCTCGGCGGTGGCACCGGCTCTGGGGGTGCGCCCGTCATTGCAAAATACCTCAAGCGGATCTACACTGAGCCCGTCTACGGGCTTGGGATTTTGCCCGGGACTGATGAGGGAGGCATCTACACACTGAACGCGGCTCGCTCGTTACAGACGTTTGTACGCGAAGTCGACAACCTGCTGGTGTTCGACAACGACGCGTGGCGACAAACGTCGGAATCTGTCACCGAAGGATTCGATGCCATCAACGAGCACATTGTCCAACGATTCGGGCTGTTGTTTAGCGCCGGTGAAATCCAGGCTGACAATGATATCGCCGAGAGTGTCGTCGACTCTTCAGAGATCATTAACACGCTTGCCGGTGGGGGGATTTCGACGCTCGGCTATGCCGAATCTGCAGTCGAGGAGCCCGCACGGGAGGGCCTCCTCTCTCGGCTTTCGAGTGGTGGGGAAGGGAGAAATGACTTTGACAGCACTGACACCACGAACCGAATTACGAGTCTCGTCAGAAAGGCGACGCTCGGCCGTCTCACGCTTCCCTGTGAGGTGGAGGGTACCGAACGCGCACTGCTTGTGGTCGCTGGCGCCGGGCCACTGCTCAATCGGAAAGGGATTGAACGCAGTCGCAAGTGGCTCGAAGAGCAAACCGGGTCGATGGAGGTTCGAGGTGGGGACTTCCCACGACGTGGCAGTGGCGTCGTCGCCACCGTCGTCTTGCTTGCCGGCGTCACGAATGTGCCCCGGGTCAAGGAACTCCAGCAGGTCGCGATTGAAGCCCAACACAATCTGGATACGATCGAAGACGAAAGTGAGGGAAAGACCCGGGAGTTGCTCGGTGAGGATAACGACCTTGACTCACTCTTCTAGCCTGCCACAAGCACTCTCTGTCCACTGACGATAGCCAGATGGGTGGCTCGCTCCTGACACCCATCCGTGAATCTGTATCTATTAAGTAGTCAGCCCAACCGACTCAGTGTAGTGACCGTTTCGGATCTGTTGATTGCGATCCTCGCCGGCATTGTCCAAGGGATTGTTGAGTGGCTGCCCGTCTCCAGTCAGGGGAACCTCTCGCTCGTGTTGACGCTCGTCGGGACCGAACCCGACGTGGCACTGCAGCTCGCACTCTTCTTGCAAGTGGGTACCACGCTATCGGCAGCGACGTACTACCGAGACGAGATCAGCACCGCACTGACTGCAATGCCGGGCTGGCGACCGGATGCGGCCTATGACGGAGAGAACGCGATTGTGTCGTACATCGTGATTGCCTCGCTGATGACTGGTCTCGTTGGCATTCCGCTCTACATTTTTGTCGTTGATCTGGCCGGCCAACTCACCGGCGGCCTCTTCATCGCCATAATTGGGCTCCTCCTCATTGCAACTGGTGTCCTCCAACGCGTCTCCGAATCCGTCTCGATGGGCGGACACACAGATCCTACATTTGCTGACTCGATCCTTGTCGGTGCTGTTCAAGGCCTTGCGATTTTGCCCGGTATCTCGCGATCCGGGATGACAACAAGTGCGTTCTTGTTCCGTAGCTACGAGCCGCCAGCTGCGTTTCGACTCTCGTTTCTGCTATCGATTCCAGCCAGTCTCGGTGCCGCAGTACTCACACTGTTGAGCGCGGGTGGCCTTCCCGGGATCAGCCCCGTAGCGGCGACCGTCGCACTCGCCGTCAGCGCCATCGTTGGGTACTTCACTATCGATGCGCTCATGCGCGTCGTCGAGCGGGTCCCCTTCTGGGCCGTCTGTTTTGGTCTCGGTGGGCTCGCAATTGTCGGCGGCGGAATCGTATCACTTGTCGTGTGAGCGGAAGCGGTGTGACCGATTTCTTGCTGATTTTCTCAAAGTCTAATTCACCAAGCTGTCGATTCCCCTTGTTGAACTCAGATAGCACCTGCAGCGCTGAAAACCGCCTCAATACCTTCAGTTGTCGACGATCGCCTCTTCGGCGTCCGTGTCGTCGGACGTCTCGACTGCACCCGTTTCTTCCTCCAGCCGTTCAGTGGCACGATCACGATCCTCGGGATATCCCACGTCGATCCGCCATCCGTCGAGGCGGATCGCGTCGATCGTGCGGCCGGACTGGATGAGGAGATCGATCGCATCGGGGAGCTCGTACTCGCCGCGATCGGACGGCTGGACGAGGTGACACGCGTGGAAGATGGCGGGCGTAAACGTGTAGAATCCTGTCATCACGAGGTTGCTCGGCGGGTCGTCGGGTTTCTCGACGACTTCGGTGATCTCACCGTACTCGTTGGTGTCGAGGACGCCATATCTGGATGCCTCCTCGTAGGGAACCTCCTCGACGAGGAACGCGGCGTCGGCGCGCTCCTCTTGCTGTCGATTAGTGACGTCCCCGAGATTTCCGCGGAAGATGTTGTCGCCGAGCATCAGCATGAAGTCGCCGTCGACGTGGGGCTCGGCCTGGAGGATGGCGTGGGCGAGTCCGAGCTGCTCGCGCTGGTGGGTGTAGGTGATCGGAACGCCCTCGTACTCGTCGCCGAAGCGATCGATGATCTGTTCGGCCTTGTAGCCGACGACGACGACGAGTTCGGTGGCGCCGGCGTCGAGGAGATTATCGAAGACGTCCTCGATAAGGGGTTTGTCGTTCACCTCGACAAGCACTTTCGGCTTGTCGTCGGTGAGGGGTCGGAGACGCGTGCCCTTCCCGGCGGCGAGTACGACTGCTTGCATATGCCCGATTTATCAAACGGGACCGTATATACTTTGTGAGCGACAGTTGGTAGTGTTCAGCTACGCTGGATTCATGCGAAGCCAACCGCCTAAAGCCAATTTTCGACGGTAGTTGCTCTGGCGTTACTGAAGCAGTTTGAGAACTGGCTTGTGTGTCGTTTTACTTCGCAGAAGATACATTCAACAGTATTCCGAATCCCATGCGTGACTTGTTGGAATCACAGCCCGTGACAATGATAGGCCGCGTGGAGACAAAGAGCACCGTCGACGAGAAAAACGGCATTGTCTATCTGAGATTTCTCGTATAGTTCGGAGAGAAACATCGAAGAGATAGCGGGATTTTCCGCCGAATACAGCCCTACGTGGAGCAAGCGATTCGTTTGGGAATCACAGTATCATATAGCCAGTATCGCTCGTTGATGATCTGGATCACGGTCTCATCAACAGAGATGTGACCACGGGTCAACACCCGCACGTGGATGTAGATCGGTCTTTTGAACCCATTATGAACGGTGAATCGACACCGATTGACACCCAAGCTATCACGAATTGAGACAGTATTCGAAAGTAATAGTCAACCTAAGTGGAGTCGGATAGCGAGATTCATCGTCGACGCAGATGGCGCCTCTCGCTCCACAAAAGCTAATTTAAACAATCTCTACCTCCGTTGAGACGGGAGATTTCTGGCATGAGCCAGTAGAAGATTGCTCCGCTTCATTCTTCATCCGTATCTGAACACCGTCTCACGAGAGAAACGGAATCGTCACCGGACTGTTCGCTACCACTGTCGTTCGGAACTCCCGCGAAATAGAGAGGAGAGACAGGAAGTAGACGCCCGCACCGAGGATTACTAACAAGACGACAAACACGGTATTGTGGTCGGTAAGCGGGGTAAATTCAAGCACATATTTTATCCCGTAGACGACAATGCTCATCAGAACTGCAGCAACCAATTGCCGCCCGATCTGGCCGAGCGGGATAGCGTAGTCAACGATCTGGCCGAGCATCCACGAGGAGAGAAGCACGCCGACCACCGCGGAAACTACGGTGGCGATGGCGGCACCAACCCATCCGATCCAGAGGACTAACATCACATTCAACGCGACGTTTGTTGCAATAAAAATACCGTTGACTCGAAACGAGAGATCTGGCCTGTCCAGAGCGTTCATTGCGTTCATGAGTAGTTTCTGATAGCCGTAGACAAGTGTCGCGAGGATTAACAGCGGCAGCACAACCGCTCCTCGGACGAATTCTTCGTCATACACCAGCAGGAGTTGGTCACCGAGGATAATACCGCCAAACAAGCCCGGAATGGCGATAAGGCCGCCATATGCGATGGACTTGGTGACTAGGTCTGTCACAAGCGTGTTTCGGCCTTCAGCGTCAGCGAAACTCAGTTCGGGAAATAACGTCGAGTAGATAGAATCACTAAAAAGCGACAAGAACTTGGCGATGCTCCAAGCGACGGAGTAGATACCGACGAGGGAGGAAGGAACCAAGGCCCCAAGGACGAGAATATCGACGTCGTTAAACGTTCTCGACTCTAGGCTGCCGAGCCACGAGAACTTGGCATAATTGTACAACTCTCGAAAGTGGCGTTTCCGCGGTCTGGTAAATCGAACCGAAATGAATACAAATCCGACGAGCGCCGCCAGCATCGTCCCGATTGCGTAGCCACCGATCATTCCAACGAGTCCAAATCCACCAAAAACCAGCACAATCTGAATCAGACTCCGTCCGCCGATACGGAGTGTTGTCAATATACCGGAGATGTGAACCAGATGTTCTCCACTTAACGTTGAATCGACGATCCCCTTCGATATGCTGACGAATAACAGACAGATGACAAATACGGCTGCTTGTACGCCCACGTACGAATTTACGAGATCGCGAAAGACGAGGACAAAAATCGAGAGGACGATGCCCAGACCGGTGACGATGATCGTGCCCGCTGTGAAATATGCTGATTTTTCAACTCCTTCGCTGAGCCGTTTGGTAATCGCCTGGGAGAAACCAATATTGGCGGCAAGACCGAGCCAGGAGACGAGCGCAAGGATAACTGCGTAGTATCCCAATACGCTAGCACCGAGTTCTCGGGCAAAATACACTGTTCCTAGAAAGCCGAGAGCGTTCGCTACTAATTTTGAAACGAAGACAATGAACGATGTCTGGCCAATTCGCATCGTTTCGGTTACCCGCTGAGATGCATTCAAAGCCGAATCATAATAAGGCCGCGCAATCTGATACCAATATCAAATACTCCCAATGTGATTATCTCCAGCGGTGTTTAGATAAGGATTGAGAGGTGAAGCAGAGCATTTTCAAAGTGATTTGTGCCGGAAAACCACCGCCTCAGCGGCTGTTTAGACAAGATCAACGTAGACTTTGTGGAGCGTGAAGCGACACCGAAGCTATTGATGAAGCTTAGTATTCAGCTTCATTTGGCTAGATTATCACATCAGACGATTTGCTACATAGAACGCTTGAACTGACAAGTAAGAACGTGATCACAAATCAGTTTTTCGCAGAGCTTCGCGACAAACAGGATGTCGATGACGCGATCGTTCTCGTTGATGGCGCGGTTCCACTTCACCGTGCCTGTCGGAAACACGACCTCAATCTCAGATACGAACGACCCTCCTCCTTGTGCCGTCTTTCAACCCAGCAAGAAGAAATCGTACCGGTCTCACTACGATGCGAGTGTAATTCACCGTTCCTCGGCCGTCGGGACGATCTCACTTTTCGTCATCTAACCCGGTTATGCAGCGATGTTCGAGCAACTCACCCACGGTGACCGAAATGTCGTCACCGACAATGGCTTGACGGAGCGTCGCGTAGTCCAACCCCGCGCTGTTCGCGAGCATATAGTACGTCGGCTTTACTTTTTTCCCAAAAATCTCGAGGACGGAACATTCATCTGCAAATATTATGTTGCTAAGACCCGCACCGTGTGGTCCAACTACACATTCTGCGTTCGCGAACAGTTCGATCTGGCGTTCGAAGGACAACTCAGTGAGCAGGTACGATTCGAAACCGTACGGTTCGAGGGCGTCCATCACCTCCTCCTCATTGACGACGCGTCGTTCGTGTGCGTCTTCGCGTGATATGTAGATGCGCTCCGTGCTCTCGGTACCGTCGACGCCTTCTAGCGCCCGTTCGCGAACCCACTCGCAGGCTGGTGGCGAGATGGCTTTGTAGGAGAGGTCGTATTGTAGTCGATGGTCGTACAGCGAGAGCGGATGTTCGAGGCAGGGGTGTTGTGGAACGATCAGTTGGTCTGCGTAGACGCGATCGCCGGACCACGTACTCCACTGGTCGTCGTCGAAACCGAAGATTGGCATCGATTCGACGACGTATGATGGCGGGTCCTGCGGGAGCAACAGGTGAGGGTCGGTGCCAGTTTCCTCGGCGTAGTGGTGGACTCCCTGAAGTCGTGGGAGTTCTTTCGTCAACCACTTGGAGAACGAACTCGTATGTAACATCGGACATAGGGTGCTGTATCGTTGTCCTTCAATGGTTCTGGACTGCGCTGACCGTACCTTCCTGATGAGTCGCGGATCATCGATTACGTGCTTATCGACGAGGTCACGACGAGCTAGAACGGACTCCAAGATGAGACCCGACTCGACGACCGCAAAACCGGCCTCTTCTATGATAGTCGCTTCGTCGAACTCGTGGACGACTGGTTGCGGGAACTCGAACCGATCCGGTAACCGGTCGTACTCAAACAACGCTTCGTTTGAGTCGTAGCTATCGGGAAGGACGAGTTCCATTGCCTGTGAATATGGAAATGCGGCTATCGATGCGGGAACGTCGTCTCGCGTGACAATCGGAACTGCCGCCGGAACGACGAATTTTGCGGCTAGCGGCCGGATCGAAAGCATCTGTTTGCACCCTTCGCGCAGCAACGCCTGCAGGCCGTCTTCGCGGACCTTACTGGCTGCGCGTGCGCTCATTTCTCGACCACTCATGACGCGAAAGATAAATTAGGTGCGAGTATGAAGGTGGCGCTTTTGGAATCAGGGCTAATCGAAATCAACGTTGATGAACGCAGGCAGTCGCTGATAACCCATAGGTACGATCGAGGGACATATTCACATATAATTTGTATCAAGATTCATCATCTGATTCAGATTTGGCGAGCATTCTGTTATTTACAGAATTTCGAAAGTACGCCCGCAATTGAAATCCGATGTGAGCCGTGCAGATGCCGACGATGAGAACTAACAGGATTCGTCCAAAGTGATCGACGAGCGCAAGTGCCGTCGCGGGATCCTCTGGGACTCCGAATAGCGCGATTGTGCCGAAGATATCCGCCTCGTACGATCCCAGGTCCGCCAGCGTCAGGAGAAGCGACTGCGCGATGAACGCCCTTATCGCCGTGACGGTCATGGCTACCGAATGGATCGATATCCCGACTACCCGCACACTGGAGAAAATGGTGCTGGCCTCGAATATCACACCGGCACAGTGACAAGTAACGCGAGCGCAAGGCTGAACAGATTATGTGCCGTCTGGCGTGATCCGTCGGAGAACACCGCGAGGCCGCTCGACAATCGATCGAAGTACGATCCGATCCACGACAACAGCGAATCCGGAGCCGTGTAAACGACGAATAGTACCACAACGAGTGCGATCGCGATACCGAGGACGCCGGCGACGAGGTAGACGGCTTCCCGCTGCAAAGGACCGCCGTCGTCATCAGGAAAAGCGCCGATGCCAAGACGAACAGGTCGAGGGCCCGTTTCATCACGACTGTTCCAGCGCCGATACTGAACGGGACGTCCTCGATCGTCTTGAGCGCGGCGTCCGATATCCTCGACTCTAGCGGGCAGGATGAAGATCAGAAACCAGTCAAACAGGAGACACCTGACGGTTCCACCGCGACTGGATACGTACCCTGTCGTCCGGAGGACGCACCAGCGCCACGTCCGGAACGCGAACGACGTCGCGTATGAGACGATGGCGAGGCCGATCCACAGCGGTGACGCTTGCGAGATGATCGCTATCACTTCCTTGGATGCACGAGCTAAAGCTCCGAACGACGAATCGACTATCGGCTGAAATTCTGGCCGTGTGAGTGGGCCGCCGAGTCGACTGACTGAATAACCAGCACACTTATTATCACGATGTGGCACAAACCATAGATAGAGAACAAATAGAATTCAGTATAGATGACAACAGGAATTCCAGAACCAGTACGCCGCATTTCGAAACACCTATTCCGTGTAGTACCTGCGAGCAGACCGATCGCCCATAGAATTTATAATCGGTATCACCGCCTGTACATTGCGTGGCTTCATTGGCGAACTGGTGAATTCGACGACTCAATCGCTCTTTCCAAGACGGACCTATTGTGGGTAAATCCCCACGACATTACACACGTGAACGATCCAGGATTTCGGCAGATGCACGACACTGTTTCGCCTGTGTTGGGAGGGGGATGGGACAAGAATCTACCAAAGTTCGAGGACATATTTCCGTACGATGCCTTTGAGGATCATTTCGATCGTGGGGTTCCTTGGGACGAGACATCGATGCCTGCGTTCGTCGAACGTCTCCTCAATGTGGGGAAGACATGGGGAGGTTGCAGCACAGTCGAAGAGATCGACGAGCGTTACCGTGAACTTGACCGTCTCTATGAGCAGATAAAAAATAATGGATATAGGACGCAACGTGACCTTATGCAAACAGACGACGATACAGCACTCTCACCACTAGGTGAGTCGTGGGATGAGCCAGAGGCCTACGAAATAGTCGTCGATATTGGAAGAGATGGCGAGTTAATTTTTGAAGACGGACGTCATAGGCTTGCTATCGCGAAGTTACTTGACTTAGACAAGATACCTGTCTCGGTGTTGGTTCGACATGAAGACTGGCAGCGTGTCCGATCGATGGTGGCCCACCGCCCGGAATCGTATGAGGAAATTTCCCATCCAGATCTCCAATTGACTCGTGAGCAATCACAAGCTGAACACTGACGGTAGGTCCTCTCAAACCCCGAATCAGCGACGCCTCGCTTCTAACTGGACGACCCCATCCGCTTCACGTTCTACGGTCCGATCGGTTACTTCATACTCCTTCGCATTCAACGCCGTCCTCACGTCTTGTTCGCTGCTCCCGAGGAATCCGTGCGTCTCTACGAGCAGGAGTCTGGGGGTGATGTCCATCTCGCGGAGTATTTGAACTTCTGCTCCCTCGCAATCCATCTGGAGGATGTCGCATTCGGGGAGATCTCTGGGTGGGACAACAGTAGCAGACGAGTTCCCATAGCTCGCTTCGCTATGCTCCGAAAAGTCTGCAACGACGGCGTGGACGGTTTCGACGTTATGACCTGCTTCGTTCATGTCGATTGTCTCGACCATACGGCGAATCATCTCGTCACTGCCCTCGTACGATACAACCATCCCTTCGCGGCCCACCTCGCGCGATCCAATAACTGTCGTCACGCCGTATCCCCCACCGACAATTACAATAGTGTCACCAATAGCGGCGTTTTCACGCAGACTTTCAGCGACTGCGCCTTCTTCATCTGGAAGGTGATCATTCATATCAGTCATCTTAGTAAACCCGCGTACAGCGACACCGTTCCGAACGCAAATCTTTCGCGATTCCGGGACAAAACTCCGTATGTATCCGTCATAGAGGCGTTTTATTGATTGCATTCCTCTCATGCTGAAATATGCTATATCGTGCTCACTTAGCTGTTGTCGTCTGCAACTCGTCTCTGCCAACACAGCCACAGTTTGATTTCATGCCCGATATCCCAAGGCCCTCAAACGTTCGTTTATTGCGTCTCCTTCCAGGTTATCGGCACCTATAGATTCTTCAGTAGTGATGGTCTTCCGATCCTCGGAATCTATCTCTAGCCACGGAACGTGGCGGAGTTCGGGGACGTAGTAGTTCACGGCGTGAGAATAGTCCTTTATCCCAAAGATACGATCTCCAAGTAATTCACCGTGGTCGGCTGTGACCACTGTTTTTCCATCTGCCGATTCAATGAACTTCTCGGCAAGTGCAAGCACGATATCAAGATTCTCTCGGTACGCCACTTTAAGTTCAGCGTCGGTTAAATAGCCAAATCTTGCGGCCTTGAGTAGGCTGCTGTCTATCGGGGGATTCTGGGACCGATACCGATTCCATATTTCTTGTGCATTTGGTCCGATGTATGGCGTATGTGGCGTCATAAAGTGGACGATAAGTCGCTTATTTGGATATGCCGAGTGAGCATCCAGGCCAGCCTCAAACACTTCTTCAGGGTCGTAGCTGATGTCAGTGATTAGCTTATAAAAGGTGTCTTCTTCTAATAGTTTGATGTATTTCGCATTGGGACAGACGCACACTGTATCGTGGAATTGCTTTCCGGCGAAGGTTTTCTTGAGGAACTCCGGCGTGGCGGATGCATTTGACGTGGCGCGAGATAGATCGCCGTCAATAGTGTTTTGTTCGGCGAATGAATCGTACCTGCACGCGTCTAGAATCACGAGGTTATCCCAGTCCTCAGCCATCACGTCGAATCCTGTGCCGAAATCTGATCGATAGAAGAGCTTGGTCCCGAATCTGAGGGGTTCGCGCGTCAGCACCTTTTTGGTGTGGAGGGGGAGGCGTTTCATTTCTTTTATAAATAGCTCTGGTGATTCGAGAGCCTCCTTGAACTTCTCTACGTTCCACCGTTTCGGAAGCATACCGTGCTGTTTGAACTACTCTACGATAAATCACACTCTCTCTTGACCGAGGTACCCCAAAATAGCTTCATATCGGCGGTGGCTACCTTGTTGCCAAATTTTGAATCTGACTAGTTCACCGCGATGTACATGCACAAACTAACCTCGCCAAGTTGGGATATCAACTCCTTCTCGTTTCGATAATCATTGGCCATGTTTAGCTACCAATTTTGTCAGGCTCGAAATGTTTCCAATCAACCTCCTCAAGTGACTCTCAGATTGAGCGAAAACACATCCTTTATGATATGTTCGCGGAATGTAGCCTTCAATCACTCAGTTTGGGTGAGTTGATTGATAACCGAAACGGCATCTTTTGGTGGCTCATTTTGAACGGTTTAACACGCTTGGGTAATTATATTTCTATTATATCCTATGGAGACGTGTGCTAATTATCCCAAAACTATGGATTAATTGGTGATTTCGCACAAAAAGGAAATAGAACGGAGTGCTATCGAGCCGTTTGAAAAGGGTGATCGTTCCTATCGAATAATTCGACAGAGATAAGATACGTTCAGTTGAACATCCCGGAACGAACCGTATACGACGAGATTACTGATGGGCCAAAAGATAACAGTCTGCTTCGTATCAGACACCCTCCATTCGTATTTCGGATCCGGCGGTGTGTCCGGTACCGGCGGTGCCGAACGCCAACAGTACATCCTCGCGACGAATCTAGCTGATCGAGGAAAGAAAGTCTCGGTAGCAACCCTTGCGTACGATCGTCCGAAGCGTATTACGAAAAACGATATCGACGTCTGGCGAATCATTCCTGATGTTCGGGGATTACTGCGTGCACCATACAAAGCGCTCCGGACAATTTTTGGCCTCTCCCAAATCAATGCAGATGTCTACTACGTTCGAGGGAACGACTTTTTGTGCATGGTAACAGCGGCCTATGCGACGGTATCAGAATCTATGTTCGTCTACGCGGTGGCCAACGATACGAACGTCGATCCCGAGACACTAGCGAATAAGGGTATATTCCGACGACCATTCGTCGCGGCGATGAGCTCGGCGGACCTAGTCATCGCCCAGAACCAGCATCAGGCGTCTCTCCTTAAATCAGAGCATGGAATCGACCCGACGCTCATTCCGAACGGATACGACCTGCCAAGCGAATCGATGCTCGTGGACCACGACCAGCGACGACACGTGCTCTGGGTCGGTTCGATGGACCCGGACCAAAAGAAGCCGCTACGATTTCTTGAACTCGCCCGCCGCTTGCCGAACACCCAGTTCCGTATGATTGGTCCGCCCGACAACGATCGACCGAAATATTATGAGACGGTCGAAGCGGAAGCCAATTCGATTGACAACGTTGAGTTCTTGGGATACGTGGACCCAGACGAAATCCATGACCACTACCGTGATGCGATCGCACTCGTAAATACCTCCGATTACGAGGGTTTCCCGAACGTGTATCTTGAAGCCTGGCGATACGCGACGCCAGTTGTGTCGCTCTATCACGATCTGGATGGTATCTTGACAGAAGAAAACGTCGGCGTTCAAGCGGGATCGATGGATGCTCTTGTGGACTCGGTTCGATCGATCGCGACTGACGAATCGCTGTGTGAAACGCTCGGCAACAGTGGCCGGGCGTATATGGCGAACCATTTCTCGCTGGAGCAATTAGTAGATAGATACGAACGTGCACTTGAGTCGGTATTCACCGATTCAACTTGATTATAGCTGAAGAGCGCTAATCGAGTGACTTGTATATATTCAGAATTTTGTCACCGATTCGATCCCAACTCACCTCCCTGACGACATCGCGCCCGTTTGATCGTTGTCTGGCGCGAACGACACCTGCTAACGACGTACCGAGTTCTATCTCAGTGGTACCAACATCACTCGGGGAAACCCCTTCTAACCTCTCTCGAACATCCCCAACATCAGTAGAAACCACGGGCACGTTACACGCCATCGCCTCCTTCACCGTGTTCGGCGACCCCTCGTGGCGCGACGTTAGTAACACACAGTCCGCCGCGTTTACGTAGTACGGAACCTCGTCGTGGTCGATACCAGAAATCGTCTGCAGGGTTATCTCCTCGCCCATTGTTTCCGATGTACGCTCGACGACCCGCTCGGCCAGCGGGTAGTTCTTGCGCTCGTAGTCCGGCGAGTACGGGAACAGCACGTGCGTTCCCTCGACGTCCCATCCGACCCGCTCGCGCGCGTCCGTCTGATCGATCGGCCGGAACTTATCCATATCAACCCCGCTGGGGACGATGTGTACGTCCGCCCGTCCCAGTAACTCGCGCATCTCCTCGCTGCGGACCGTTACAGCGTCGGCGCGCCACGCGCAGGCTTTAGTCACGAGGCCATCAAAGCCGACGACATCGGATCCCCACAACGTCATCACGACGGGCAGCCGGAACTGGGTCACGGCGTACGGCGCGGTCAGTCCGTAGTTCGCGTGGATCAGGTCATAGTCCCCGCGACGCAATTCGCGACGAACGCGCGGAAGGAACTTGAGATACTCGCCCGGCCCCCGACGCGCGCCCATATCACCGTCAACCTGTTCCTGTCCGGGGACGACAAGCACGGTGCAGTCGACGCCTTTCGACTGCAGGACGTCGATCTGCTGGGTGAAAAACACCTCTTCTGCAGTCACCAGATGTAACACCCGAAGGTCGGTGGCGTCTACCATACGTTTCGTCCCGTCATTCAAGCGGGAACGATTATACGTATTATCATCTGGTACTGACAGTATCCGGATAAAACGCTCGTGGATCCGGTACCATAGACAAGCGAAAGCTCGTCGCTCTTTGCTCGCGAGGACATCGTCTCGCTTGGGGACGTCAGCCCTTTCAGTCCCATCCGTGTCGGCCGCCCGGCAAGCCACAGCGGCTGGAACCGATTGGACCAGCGAGTTTCGTGGTGTCCGCACCGGTAGCCGGGTACTCGCCTTTTGGCTCCGTTAATCCTCGAAGAGTTGCCTGTTCGGTCAATAGCGCGATTAGATGCAGCCTCCAGAAGTCACGAATACTCGGGTTTGGGAACGGACAGGTTCATTCTGCCGGCGAACTGCGGCTAATCAGTCTTTGAAATTCTCGAAATAGCGATACGTACTCCACCACCATATCGCCTCAATTACAACCTTTACCGATCACTCTAATCGATAAATAGGGGTGTACGCGGTAGGACGGTATCTACAGGCTGGGTGGATAACAGCGGTATCCGCCGACCGATTTGATCGCACGACTGTAGTGCGATCTCGTACGATTCCAATCGTACAGGAGCGCACCCTCTATTATGTACCGCTTGGATGGGAAACGATACGAGTGCCTCGTCGAAAATCTCAGTTGCCACTTGCTGCGATTGTCGATGGGCGGCTAGCTTCGTTCACCGCGTATATTCACTCGTGATGTTTTGGATGAGGTTCCCGCAGATGTCCTCGAAGACGGCCGTGGCGATACCCCCGGCACTCATCGGCTCCTAGGTGAACTCGACGGGACAGTCGATAACTTCGAGGCTGCGGACGCCTTTCTAGCAGGCGTCTACGGGTCCGGCGAAGATATCTCGGACTACGCTGGCGAGACATCCCAATTCAAACGGTTGACCGCCCGCACGATAGACGGCGACTACGAGCTACTCGTCGGGACCAATGATTCCTCAGCGGGAGTTATTTTGTCAACCAGCGGGCTGAACGACTATTCTTCCCGCGGCGACACGTTCGAGTTCCGTATATAGAGCTCGACTCAACTGGACCGGACAGGCAGCAACAGTTTATGATTTTCCGCGTTGGATCCGCGACTGGCGACACCGATCTCTCGGGATATGCTACCCAACCGTTGACGACGACGAGCTATCCCGATTGCTGCGCTGGGACGAAGGCTCCTCCACATGTCTGGATAGCGACAGTATGTCACTCCTCGAAGACGAATGGATGCGCGTCGAAGATGATTGGCAGGAGAGTGACGACATCATCTGTGTCTGCGAAGATCAATCAGAATCGTAAATCGCTTTCGTCATTGATAACGACGAGACACACTCGGACGAAAGTGTCGTCGGATGGTACGCGAACGTTTCCGTCCACACTCGAATATTAATACGACGGGGTCAGCATCACTGATAGAGTCAGTGTGTCGGTATTTGTCAAACCAGACTAAGGACACAAGCCAGCTTCGAAGTCGCTGAAAATAAGCGTGGTTGGAGTGACAAACGGGGTTTTATTAATCATCCCTGTTGTCTGCTTCTTATGGTAGCGACGATATACGACGATCTTTTCGAACGGTTTCCTGATCAATCGACTCCAGACTGGCATACAAATGCCATCAGAGAGTTGCGGCGTTCCAAAGATCGCGGACGATTCGGTCTGTATCTTTATCATCTCATTCGCGAAGATGAGAGTATCAATCGGGTCCTGAATATCGGTACCGCTCGGGGTTATTCTGCAGTCTGTGCTGCGAAAGCCCTCCGCGACGAAGGCCGTGAGGGGGCCGTTGACACGATTGATAACCGTGACCCTGATACCCAACTCCCCACTGGAGATCACGAAACATCCGACCGGACACGATCGGTGCGAGAGTTTATCGGACTTTTCCTCGATCCAGAGTCCGAGTCTGTGCCTATTCGACACCATACCGGAGACTCAAGTGAGATTTTGGCCGATTGGGAGGGTAAAAAACCCGACCTCGCATTCCATGATGCAAGCCACACATATGGCTATGTCACCAATGACGTGGATCATATCAACTCCCTCAAGGGCACAAACCCAATACACGTCTTTGATGATTGTTATCTATACTCTTCCGAATCGGAGTGGAAAGTCCTCACTCCAACCCAACTTCGGCAGTTTGAATCTATCCCAAAAATCCGCGGGTTGATTAAGATCCTCCGGAAATTCACATTGGAAAAAGACCCGTTCCCAGGTGTAACGCTTGCCGTGGAAAAGATCGTGGAGTCGGGAGAGTGGTCCGTTGAAATAGTTTCGGATTCCGATCACGCGCCAATAACTGCGATATTCCCATACGACGATCCGACCAGATGATTGACTCGTTGGATAGGTATAACACCGAACAGGTCGGACCCTACCGGTGTTTCGAGCGGATTTCGTTCGCGGCGTTCTCGTCGTTGCCTTGGATATAGACGCACGCCTATGTCACCGTCAACCTGTTCCTGTCCGGGGACGACAAGCACGGTGCAGTCGACGCCTTTCGACTGCAGGACGTCGATCTGCTGGGTGAAAAACACCTCTTCTGCAGTCACCAGATGTAACACCCGAAGGTCGGTGGCGTCTACCATACGTTTCGTCCCGTCATTCAAGCGGGAACGATTACACGTATTGTGGTCTGAGCACACGGTAGTCCGGCTGTGGTAATCCGGCTGTCGTCGTTCAGCTAGTATCGCTCTGATGTCCATATATTGGCGCGCAGTCCTTCGCCGTCGATCCCGAACATCGCCGTCGACTGACCCACCGGCAGTGTTCAGATCATACGCTCGCTGCTCCGAACCGATAGACATTACCAAAACGCCTCTGGTCCGCTTATTCCCACCCATGTCGGCTCCCTGGCCAGCTACTGCAGGCGGGAATCAAAGCCCCCGGCCCGCTCGGGGAAGGGGGGTGATGAAAGCACCGCAAGCGACGTCGAGGAAGGCAGCAAGCCCCACCGACCCAAGCGGACCAAAGGCTTTCGTGGTGTCCGCGCCGGTAGCTGATCACTCATAGCGTATCAACCGGTACCGAACCACCGATCCAACAGCCAAGCCCCAGGCGTTCCACGATCCCTCTATGCAGGCAGTCGTGCCGGCAGCGGGAGTGGGGATCAGATTGCGGCCGCTCACTGAGAAACGAACGAAGGGGCTGGTCGAAGTCGCCGGTCGGCTGCTTCTCTCGTACGGCTTCGATCGCCTCGTCGGGACCGACGTCAACCGGAGCGTCATCGTGGTCGGCTATCGCGAAGAGTAGATCGAAGCGTACTACGGCGGCCGCTATCGATCCCTCCCGCTCTGATACGTCCGCCAGCAGACCCGGCTGGGGCTGGCACACGCCGTGGCCGCGGCCGAGTCGGAGATTGATGACGAAGCATTCGTCGTCCTCAACGGGGACAATGTTCTCTGCTGTTCGCTCGGGCCGGTGCTGGCCGCGCACAGTCGCCCATCGGTCGACGCCGCGCTCTTGGTCGTACGGGCCACGGCGGAGACCGCCCACGAAACCGGCTAGGTGGTGACGGATCCTTCGGGCCACATCGTCGACGTCGTCGAGAAGACCGACGACCCACCGTCGTCGCTGGTGACAACGGGCCTCTACGTGCTTCCGCGGACAATCTTCGATAATTGTCGTCGGATTTCAACGTCGGAGCGGGGCGAGTACGAACTCGCCGACGCCCTCCGTCGATCACTCCGCCGCGAGTCGACCGTACGTGCGGCCGAACTCGACGGCTGACGGGTGAACGTCAACACCGTCGCGGACGTGGTACCGTCTAAGACCAGCTCGCGTCTTGCGAGAACGCGTCCGACCCGTAATGCGACTTGACTCGTCGACGTCGGGAAAGCGTTAGTCGAACGGTGCGGATTCGAGCTCTTGGAGTTTTCAAGAGCGCCGGACCAGCGGATCGTACCAGTCCTCATTCTCCCGGTACCACTCGACGAACCGTTTCGCACCCGCCTCGATCGAAACGGCGGGCTCGTACCCGATTATTTCCCGGGCTTTCGACGCGTCGGAGTGGGTGTGCTTCACATCGCCTTCCCGCTGGTTGTCGTACTCAATGTCGATCGACGGATCGATCTCGTCTCTGATCACCCGGGCAAGTTCGTCGATGGTGATTCGGCCCGTCGAACCGACGTTAATCACCTCGCCGTCGGCGGCGTCCGTCTCAAGCAGTCGGCGATTCGCGTCCACCACGTCGTCGACGAAGGTGAAGTCACGCGTCTGCGAGCCGTCGCCGAAGATTACCGGCGACTCCCCATTGAGACACCTGGAGACGAAGTTGGTGAAGGCCATGTTCGGACGCATTCGCGGCCCGTACACGGTGAAGTACCGCAACGAGACTGTCGGAAGACCGTAGACTTCGTGATACACCCGAACGTAGTGTTCAGCGGCGACTTTCGACGCCCCGTACGGACTCACGGGTGTCGTTGAATGTGCTTCGTCGTAGGGAAGGTACTCCGGTTTGCCGTACACCGACGAGGAACTTGCGTTCACCAGCCGTTCGACGCCGTGCTCGCGAGCCGCTTCGAGGAGCGTGAACGTCCCTTGGACGTTGATCCGCGTCGTCTTCTCTGGATCGTCGACGCTCGCCCGCACACCCGCCTGCGCCGCCTGGTGGAAGACGAACTGGACGTCTTCGACGAGCTCGCCCACGAGGTCAGCGTCAGTGATGCTTCCCTCGACGAATTCGTACGACCCATCGCCGTCTGCCGCGGCGCTCCGCGCGGCCTTGATATTCTGTTCCTTGATCCCCACGTCGTAGAACGGTTCGAGCGTGTCGAGGACGACGACATCGTGGCCGTCACCCACAAACTGCTCGGCGAGGTGGCCGCCGATGAAGCCAGCGCCACCCGTTACCAGGATCCTCATTGCTCACACTGGTGGTCGTCCGGGTGAAAAGGTTCTCGGAACGGCCTTGCGGGCGGTTCGGGATGGTTCCCGCCGGAGTCCCGTCTCACTTGCTCGCCGCAACGTCTCGCTGTGCGGCCAACCGCGACCGATCCACATTTACCAGCCCATACAGGTACCCGAATCCTACGGCCGCCGTAAACACGAAGATTGCTACCAGCTGCTGGACCTTGGCGATCGACGGCTGCCGAATCAACGCTTTCACCCGCGAGGGAACGAACGTCCCCATGAGCTGCCCCAGGTAATCGTTCTTATCGCCTTTCGCCTCGGGCAGCAGAATGTCCATGATCCGCTTGGAATACCCCTGCCAGAACGAGCGGAACACGAGCCACCGGAACTCCCCGCGGTAGTCGAACAGCTGATGGTGGACCACGGCATCCGTGGTGTAGATTACGCCTTTTCCATACTTGTCGGCCATCCGGATACACACCGGCGCTTCGTGGGCCTGGACGTGGCGGTCGCCCTGTCTCCCCGTGTTCTCGTCGTAGCCGCCGACGGACAGGAAGACCTCGCGGCGAAAGGAGATGTTGGAGCCGTAGGTGTTGCGCAGTTCCTCCATGTGCTCGCCGAAACCGCGTTCGTCGCAGCCGACGAGCCAGTAGAACTCCTCGGGAAAGAAGTCGGGCTTTTCGGTGACCCAGTCGGCGGCGACGTGCCCGCCGACCGCGATCGCGTCGGTCTCCTTGTAGACCGCCACCAGTTGTTCGATCCAGTCTGGCTCGGCGATTGCGTCATCGTCGATGAACGCGACGACCTCGCCCGAGGCGAGCTTCGCGCCCTCCGTGCGGCTGTAGGAGATGCCGCGGTTCTCGTCGTTGCAGTGGAGGACGATCTCCTCGACCGTTCCGCGGTCGGCGTCCGCCGCGACGGCGCTGCCGTTGGTGCCCAGCGCGGGAGCTCGGCTGTTGTCACCGCGATCTACATAATCTACGTCGTCACTCTCAGCGTCACCCTGAGCGTCACCGACGTCGTCTACACGAACCTCGACCGAATCCTCTGCATCTCCGGCCGCGGCGCGATCGGCGAAGTCCTCGCGTACGCGTTCGAACATGTGCTCGTTACCGTCGACGACGAGGACGACTTCGAGCGGGGCGTGCGTCTGGGCGAGGACGCTCTCGACGCACGCCGAGAAGACGTCGTAGCGCTCCATCGAGTAGGTACAGACGACGACGGAGACCTTCATTGCCGTCGACTTTCCCGCCGGGATCAATAAGGATTCTGAACCCGCGGCCGGTATATAACAAGCCTTATTGACGGTTTGGTACACACCACGTGTAATGAGCGCGCAAACTGACACCGCCGGGGACGGCGGGGAGTCCCCCCTCGACGTCCTCCGACGGTGGTACCACGTCCCGGTCCTCCTCGGGGCGATGGTGTTCATGCTGTGGACCCGCCTTCGGTCGTACGGAAACTTCATCCGGGACGGCGAGGTGTACTTCCGCGGTAACGACCCCTGGTACCACCTCCGATCGACGAGCTACCTCATGGAGAACTGGCCGAACACGCTCCCGTTCGACCCGTGGACCGGCTTCCCGTTCGGGCGAGATGCTGGCCAGTTCGGTACCCTGTGGGACCACATCATGGCGGTCGGCATCTGGATCGCCAGCCCGCTCATGGGGAGCCCTGAGGAGGTTATGCTCGTCATGGCCCCCATCGCTGGTACGCTCGTCGCGATTCCCACGTTCTTCATCGCGCGTCGGTTCGTCGACCGCTTCGCCGCGGTCGGCGCCGTCGTCGTTCTCGCACTGCTCCCGGGCACCTTCTTCAACTACTCGCTCGTCGGCTTCCCCGACCACAGCGCGGCCGAGGTCCTCTTCCAGAGTCTCGCAGTCCTCGCCTTCTTCGTCGCCTTCGCGGTCGCCGAGCGCGAGGCGCCGGTGTGGGAGCTCGTCGTCGACCGCGACTGGGACGCCCTGAAGCGCCCAAGCGCGTACGCGGCCGCCGCCGGCGTCGCGCTCGGTCTCTACATGTGGACGTGGCAGCCTGGCGTCCTCATGGTCGGGTTCACTGGCGTATACCTCGCGATCAAGATCACGAGCGACGTCTCTCACGGGCGGACTCCCGAGCCGGTCGCCTTCGCGGGCGCGGTGGGGATGGCCGTCGCGGGGTTGATGCAGGTGATCGCCCTTGAGACGTTCTCGTTCGATCCGACCGACTACTCGCTGCTCCAGGTCGTCCTCCCGCTCGGCGTCGCCCTCGGTGCGGTCTTCCTCGCGTGGCTCGCCCGCCAGTGGGAGTGGCGCGACCTCGACACGTCGACCTACCCACCCGCTGTGGGCGGGCTTATCCTCGCGTCTGCGGGCGTCGTTTGGCTCGCGATTCCCTCGCTGTGGTCGACGCTCACCGATAACCTCCTCAACTTCGTTGGCTTCAGTGCAAACGCCAGCTTCCAGACGATCGGCGAGGGCGCTCCCCCCCTCCAGGACGCCTCCTTCGCCGACTTCGTCCTCGGCCAGTACGGGCTCGCCTTCTTCCTCGCGCTCGTCGCGGTCCTCTACGTCCTCGCCCGTCCCCTCTACCGCTCCGACGACTCCACTCACACCCTCTACATCCCGGCCGCGCTCGCCGTGGTCGGCTCCGTCTACGCGGCTCCCCAGCTCTACGACGCGGTCGGCGGTGTCGTCGGCCTCGACTGGCAGGTGGTCGGGCTTGTCATCGCCGCCGCCTTTCTCGTCGGCGCGACGTTCCTCGTCGAGTACGACGCCGAAGAGCTCTACTTCGTCGTGTGGGCGGCGTTCATCGGGAGCGCCGCGTTCACGCAGACCCGCTTCAACTACTACCTGGCGGTGATCATCGCGGTCGGCGCGGCGTACTTCCTGCAGCTCGCGATCAACGTCCTCTCGCTCCCGTCGCTCGAGAACGCCCGCGAGATCGAGGGGTGGCAGGCGATGGGCGCGATCGTGCTTGTCGTACTCCTCGTCGTCCCGCTCGTCGCGGTCGCCACGCCGGTGTGGGCCGCGGGCGCGAACAGCGGGCCCGGCAGCGTCGTCGAGTGGGACGAGAGCCTCCAGTGGATGAACGACGAGACGCCCCAGCCGGGCGAGCTCGAGGGCGCGGACAACGCGATGGACCCGTACGACACCTACGAGCCCCCCGAAGACGGCGACTTCGAGTATCCCGAGGGCGCCTACGGCGTGCAGTCGTGGTGGGACTACGGCCACTGGATCACCACCCGCGCGGAGCGCATCCCGAACGCGAATCCGTTCCAACAAAATGCGGGCGCCGCGGCCGACTATCTCCTCGCACCCAGCGAAGCGGACGCCCGCGACGTGCTCGCGAGCCAGAGCGAGGAAGGCGAGCACACCCGCTACGTGATGGTCGACTGGCAGATGGCCTCGCCGAACTCGAAGTTCGGCGCGCCCGTCACGTTCTACTCTGGCAACGAGACGCGCGAGGACTTCAACCGCGTGCTCTACCAACAGACCGAGCAGGGCGGGTTCCGGACAGCGATGCAGGTTAACAAGCAGCGCTACCACGAGAGCCAGATGATCCGCCTGTACGAGCACTACGGCAGCGCGGTCGAGCCCGAGCCGGTCGTCGTCGACTGGGAGACCCAGACCGCTCAGACGCAGGGCGGCGAGCAGGTGGACGTGGACACGCTCCCGAGCGACCCCGAGACCACCGTTCGGCAGTTCGACAACATGAGCGCGGCCCGCGAGTACGTCGAGGAGGACGGCAGCGCCCAGATCGGCGGGGTGGGCGACCTCCCGTCCGAGCGCGTCGACGCGCTCGAGCACCACCGGCTCGTCCACGCCACCGAGGCGCCGGGACAGTCGCCCTCGGCGCTGCAGGTGCAGACGCTCCAGCAGCTCGGGATCGACGTCGAGGAGCTCCTCGGCGTGTCCGCGCTCCAGGCGTTCCAGGACGACTTCGTGAAGACGTTCGAGCGCGTCCCCGGCGCGACGATCGAGGGATCGGGCGCCGAGCCGGGCGAGGAGGTGCGCGCGACCGTCGAGATGGAGAAGCCCTCGGGCCAGACGTTCGAGTACACGCAGTACGCCGAGGCCGACGAGGACGGCGAGTTCGAGCTGACGGTGCCGTACTCGACGACCGGCTACGACGAGTTCGGCCCCGAGGAGGGGTACACGAACACCAGCGTCCAGGCGACCGGCCCGTACAACGTCACCACCCAGGAGACGACCGACGACGATATGTACACCACCCGGGATGCCGGGCAGGTCGAGGTGACCGAAGGACAGGTGATCGGCGAGGACGACGCGCCGGCGACCGTCGAGCTCGACGAGGAGGTCGTCGACTGCCCCAGCGGCGACCCCGACTGCCCGGTCGGTGACGACGAGGGCGACGACGGCAACACCACCGACGGCGGCAACGAGTCGGCCGCGCTCGCGCCGGCAGGCGCGACCGCGACGTCCGCGACGGTGAGCGCGCTCACGGCCGTCCTGGGCGGAGCGAGCGCGTAACGCCCATGGTCGGCCTCCGGGACTGGGTGACGCTCTACCTGAAGGGCGTCGCGATGGGGAGCGCGGACGCGGTCCCCGGCGTCTCCGGCGGCACCATCGCGCTGATCGTCGGCATCTACGAGCGACTGATCGCGGCCGTGACCGCGATCGACCCCGGGAAGGTTCGGCGCGTCCTGTCGGGCGTTCGCCCCGCCAACCTCCCGGACGCTCGCGCCGCGTTCCACGAGGTCGACGGCGCCTTCCTGCTCGTGCTCGGTGCGGGCATCGGCACGGCCGTCGTCGTCGTGTTGAGCGGCGTCGACTATCTGCTCGCGACCCGCCCGGTGGCGACGTACGGCTTCTTCTTCGGGCTGATCGCGGCGTCGGCCGCGGTGTTGCTCGGCGGCGTCGAGCTCGACACGCCGCGTCGGAAGGGGGCCGCCGTCGCCGGCTTCCTGCTCGCCTTTCTCGCCTCGGGGTACGCCTCGACGGGGCTGCCCAGCTCGCTGCCGGTCGTGTTCCTCGCGGGCGCGGTCGCGGTCAGCGCGATGATCCTCCCGGGCGTCTCCGGCTCGCTCCTGCTGGTCGTGCTCGGCCAGTACGAGTACATGTCGGGGACGGTGAGCCGCGCGGTCGACGGACTCGCCGCCCTCGCGACGGGAAACGGGAGCGACGCGCTCGTCGAGACGCTCCCGCCGGTCGCGACGTTCCTCCTCGGCGGCGTCGTCGGGCTGTTCACGATCGCTCACGCCGTGCGGTACGCGCTCGCCCGCGCCCGGGCCGCGACGCTCGCGTTCCTCGTCAGCCTGATCGTCGGCGCGCTCCGGGCGCCCGTCGCCGAGGTGTCGCTCCGGCTGGCCGAGAGCGGCGAGCCGTGGCGGGCCGCGGCCCCCCGGTTCGCGCTCGCGGCGCTCGGCGGCGCGGCGCTCGTGCTCGTGTTGGACCGGTACTCGGCGGCGATCGAGTACTGACGTCGACGGGACCCGAGACCTCGTAGCCGGAGGCTTGAAATCGACGCTCGTCGAAGCCACGAAGCGATGCGGACGCGCCGAACCCTGTTGGCGTCAGGCGTCGCCGGACTCGCCGGCGTCGCCGGCTGTGCGTCGCTCTCGCCGGGCCGTCGCGTCGGAGACGAGCGCGGCGACCCGAACGCCGCCGACGTCGACGCGCGGCTCGGGTTCGTCGGCGACCTCATGCTCGGCCGGAGCGTCAACGAGCGGTGGGCCGACGCCGACCCGACCGACGTCTGGGGGTCGACGCTGCCGCGCCTGGAGACGCTCGACGGGCTCGTCGGCAACCTGGAGTGTTGCGTCTCCGACCGCGGCGCGGAGTGGCCGGACAAGACCTACCGCTTCCGGGCGGACCCCGCGTTCGCCGTGCCGGCCCTGGAGGCGGCGGACGCCTCGTTCGTCTCGCTCGCGAACAACCACGTGCTGGACTACTCCGAGCCCGCGCTGCGGGACACGCGAACGCACCTGACGGACGCCGACGTCGCTCACGCCGGCGCCGGCAGCGATCAGGCGGCCGCGCTCAAGCCCGCGACGTTCGAGGCGGGCGACGTGACGGTCGCGGCGTTCGGGCTCACGGACCAGTCTCAGGCGTTCGCCGCGACGCCGGCCGGACCCGGGACCGCCTTCGCGACGCTCGACCCGACCGCGGCCGCGACCCGCACGCTCGTCGAGGGGATACTGGAGGACGCCCGCGCGCACGACCCCGACCTCGTCGTCGCCTCGCTGCACTGGGGACCGAACTGGGAGACCGAACCGCGGCGGGTCCACGAGCGGTTCGGCCGGTGGCTCGTCGACCAGGGGGTGGACGTCGTCCACGGGCACAGCGCGCACGTCCTCCAGGGCGTCGAGGTGTACCGGGAGCGCCCGATCATCTACGACGCCGGCGACTTCGTGGACGACTACGTCTCCTACGT
This sequence comes from Halorubrum sp. AD140, assembly GCF_034497445.1. Taxonomy (NCBI): domain Archaea; kingdom Methanobacteriati; phylum Methanobacteriota; class Halobacteria; order Halobacteriales; family Haloferacaceae; genus Halorubrum; species Halorubrum sp. AD140. The sequence goes on along the minus strand of NZ_JAXRUU010000009.1, from coordinate 8,274 downwards.
CGACCGCGAGGGCGTCCACAACAAGCGCAGCGCGCTCTTCGAGCTGGTCGTCCGCGACGGCGACCTCGACGAGGTCCGCGTCGAGCCGACCGCGATCGCCGACGAGGCGGCGACGCTCGCGGACTCCGAGGTCGCCGCGTGGGTGCGAGACACCGTCGCCGAGCGCTCCGCGGCGTTCGGAACCGAGGTCGACCGGAGCGACGGTCGACTGACGATCCCGCTGGGCGAGGACTGAACGGACTCGCGTCGAAGTCCAGCCAGTGCGACCCGTCCCGCGAGTCTCCGGTCCGGAACGCGAACGGCTCCAGGACCGCCCTCGATCACCACGGTGAATCGGCCGCGGCTAATCTCCGGCGGTGTCCCCGCTGTCCGGCGGTGAGAGGTCTCTCCGGAACTCGTCGACGAGTTCGAGGTCGTCTGGAACGTCGTACTCGATGCGCCGCTGTTCGCGGCGATCGGTCAGCGGTCCGGGGTCGGTGGCGACGGACGCCCACCCCGGTTTGACCCGCACGCTCTTCGCCGGCGCCCCCACGGCGATGTGGTGTGCGGGCACGTCGCCGCGGACGATCCCCTTCGCTCCGACCATCGCGTTCTCGCCGACGCTGCAGCCGGCGGCCACCATCGCGTCCGAGGCGATCCGGACGTCGTCTTCGATTTCGGTCAGATAAATGGAAACGTCGGTCTGGTCGACGACGTCGTGGCCGTGGCTGTGGATCGTCGCGCCGTCGGCGATCGAGACGCGGTCGCCGATCGAGAGCGCCCCCCTGTCGTCCAACAGCACGTTCCGGTGGACGACCGTGCGATCGCCCATCTCGATGTTGTGCCCGCACGGGAAGGTGATCCCGCGCTCCAAGAAGAGGTCATCGCCGGCGTCGGCGAAGAGGTGGGTCGCCAGCATCTGTCGGAACGGGAGCGCGAACGCGAGGTCGTTCGCCGCCGGGGACGCGTCGAATCCGGCCCACAACCACTTGATCGACTTCGCCTCACGGAACGCCGCTTCGTCCGTCTCGGCCCACTCGTCTGCCTTCACGAGCACGTTCCGCGGATCGTACCGATCGAGACGGATTCGCTCGGCGGGGCCGATCGACTCGCCGGCCTGCCATCGCTCGTACGCGTCGCCGTCGCCGTGCAGTTCGGCGAGGACTTCCTGTACCACTTCGGCCGTCGGCTCCGCGCCTGCGAGCCGGTCGTCGACGGAGTCGACGTAACGGTCGATCCGCGCCCGGACCTCTGGCGAGACGGTGACTGACCGTTTTGTCATACGATTCAAATGTCAATAATGACCATTAACTATTTCGGGCAAACAACGCGAACCCGCCGCTCGGCCTCCCGCAGAGGGTAACGCCGTTGCGAGAGTCGACCGATCGTGTCGACGCCGACGTCGATCGCGTTCCCGCGACGTCGGCCCCGCTGACGACCGAACTCTATTGAGTCACGAAGCGCAACGGCAACCGTGACACGAACCAACCGCGAGTGGCTGCTCGCCGAGCGACCGACCGGCGAGCCCGAGCCGGACTGCTTCGAACTGCGCGAGACCGACGTTCCCTCCCCCGCGCCGGGCGAGCTCCTCGTCCGCACTCGGTTCCTCTCGGTCGACCCGTACATGCGCGGTCGGATGCGCGACGCGGAGTCGTACGCCGAGCCGTGGGCCGTCGGCGACCCGCTCAGGGGCGGGATCGTCGGCGAGGTGATCGAGAGCGAGGCCGACGCGTACGCCGCGGGCAACCTCGTCACCGGCGAGGGGCGGTGGGCCGACTACGCGACGCTCGACGCCGACGACGTCGCGCCGGTCGACCCGGCGGTCGCCGACCCCGAGGCGTACCTCGGCGTGCTCGGGATGCCGGGACGGACCGCCTACTTCGGGCTGTTGGAGGTCGGCGAGCCGAAGCCCGGCGACACGGTCGTCGTCTCCGGCGCCGCGGGCGCGGTCGGCTCGGTCGTCGGCCAGATCGCGAAGCGGGCCGGTTGTCGCGTGGTCGGCTTCGCCGGCTCCGACGAGAAGACCGCGTGGCTCACCGACGACCTCGGCTTCGACGCCGCGATCAACTACAAGGCGACCGACGACTACGGCGCCGCCCTCGAGTCGGCCGCGCCCGACGGCGTCGACGTGTACTTCGACAACGTCGGCGGACCGATCACCGACGCCGTGTTCCCGCGGCTGAACCTCGACGCCCGCGTCGCCGTCTGCGGGCAGATCGCCCACTACAACGACGAGGAGACGCCCACCGGGCCGCGGAAGCTCCCGGGGCTGATCCCGGCCCGCGCGCGGGTGGAGGGACTGCTCGTGAGCGACTTCGCGACCCGGTTCGGCGAGGCGAGCGAGCGGCTCAGTCGCTGGGTGGCGAGCGGCGACCTCGAACATCGCGAGACGGTCGTCGAGGGGCTAGCGCACGCCCCCGACGCCTTCCTCGGGCTCTTCTCGGGCGACAACATCGGCAAGCAGGTGGTGCGGGTGTCGGCGTCGAACGACTAACCACCAGAGACGCTACTGCTCGAACGGATTCGTCGGTGTGGTGAGACGGGTAACCGCAGAAACGCTGTCGAATCCGTCGTCGAAACTGTAGAGGTATTCGATCTCTTCTCGCTGCATCGCCGCGACGATGATCGCATCGGTCAGTGAGAGCTCCTCGTAGCGTCGGAACAGCGAACGACCCGCATCGAAATCGGACTTCGGTGTCCGTTTGAGGGAGAATCCGCTACTCTCGATCACGGCATCGAGCGTTTCTGTGGCGACACCGTGCCCGGCTCTCGCTTGGAGATAGTTGATAATCTCTTCGAGAACGTCACTCAGTACGTACCCCGTCGGAAGCGTTCCGTGATCGATCGCCTGTGCGATCGCTACTCCGCGCTCGTGATTCTGATCGCGAGAGAGACGGGCTGCGATGAGCACGTTCGCGTCAACGACGACAGCAGCCATCAGTACTCGCCGGCAATCAGGTCGTGATCTTCTGCGGCATCGGTCGGTTCACCCACGTCGACCGGTTCCAGCTGGGAAAACGCGCCGTAGTGTTGCTTGACGAGCCCGATCGAAAGCGACCCCTCGTCGTCGACGTGCCAGCGGATCTTGTCACCGGCTTCGACGCCGGCCTCGCGCCGTACCGCCGCCGGGACCGTCACGGAGTAGCTGTCGTTTACCGTCGTTTCGTCTTCGATCTCTGGAGACATATGTACACATACACGGGGCGATCAGAAATAATTTGCCTTCAAATTTGCCTGGAGACGCTCTCTCGCCGTGGCGGTGTCGAGACGTTCGTCTCGTTCAGATCGCCGGCCCGAGGTCGGCGAGCGCCGCCGACTCGTCGATCGCCGCCGCCAGCTCGACCGTCGCCTCGCCGAGCGTCGCGAGGCGCTCGCGGACCGTCTCGTCGACGAGCTCGCGGCCGTCGAAGTCGTCACCGCTCGCGTACGTCGCGCCGCCGACGGCGTGCGCGCCGAAGAAGGCGAACGCCGGGCGGAGCTCCTGGTCGACCGCGAGGAAGTGGTGGTCGCTCGCGCCCGTCGCGACGAGCCCAACCGCGGCGTTCTCGAACGGCGCGACGTCGCCCTGCCACTCCCCGCGGGGAACCATGTCGAGGAGGTTCTTGAGCGCGCCCGAGTACGACCCGCGGTACACGGGCGTCCCGACGACGTACGCGTCGGCCTCGACGATCTGCGCGAGCGCGTCGGCGGTGTCGCCCTCGTGGTTGTCGATACCGCGACCGTCCGCGACTGCGAGGTCGTAGTCGGCCAGGTGGAGGACGTCGGTGTCGACGCCGTGCGTGTCGGCGGCCGCCTCCAGCGCGACCTCCACGGCGGTCCGCGTGCGGGAGTCAGCGGAGACGCTGCCGACGATCCCGAGGAGCGTTCGGTCGGCCATCTACCGAGCCACCTCCGCGCCGGCGACCGTCTCGATCTCGTCAACCGCGTCGACGTCGGCCGGATCGAGCGGGTCGGCCGCCTCGACCGCCGGGATGATCGTCTCCCCGAAGCGCTCGAGCTCGGCTTCGAAGTCGAGGAATCCGGCGAGGACGACGTCGACGCCGACGGCGTCGAGCTTCCGGATCCGCTCGATTATCTGCTCGTCGGTCCCGATGAGCCCGGTCTTGAACCCGTCGTTGTACTGGACGAGGTCCTCGACGTCGGAGTCGGCCCACATCCCCTCGCCCTCGGCCGACGCCTGGCCGGCCTGTTTTACCTGCTCTCTGAACGCGTCGACGGCGTCGTCGGTGGCGTTCTCGATGATCCCCTCCAGGACCGCCTTGGCCTCGGCTTCGGTGTCGCGCTGGATGACGAACGCGTTCGCGGCGAACCGCGGCGCCTCCGTGTCGAACGCTGCGGCGTACTCCTCGACGTCCTCGATGACGGCGCGAATGTCCTGGAGGCTCCCGCCGTTGATGAAGAGAACGTCGGCGTGTTTCGCGGCCATCTTCCGGGCCGCCTGCGAGTTCCCGCCCTGGAACACCTGCGGGTACGGGTCCTGTATCGGCTTGGGCTCCAGCGGGGCGCCCTCGAAGCCGTCGATGCCCCTGCCGATTGTGTAGAACCGACCGTCGTACGTCGCCCGTTCCTCGGTCCACAGCGCCTTCAGCACCTCGATGAACTCCGCCGAGCGGGCGTACCGTTCGTCGTGTTCGAGCCACGGCTGGCCGAACCCCGTGAACTCCCCTTTGAACCAGCCGGAGACGACGTTGATCGAGAACCGCCCGTCGCTGATGCGGTCGGCGGTGGCGATGAAGTTCGCGAGCGGGCCCGGCTCCCACAGCCCGGGGTGGACCGCGCCGATGACGTGGAGCTCGTCGGTCTGCGCCGCGAGCGCGTTGGCGATCGACAGCGCCTCGAGCTGCTTGTCCGCGCCGTAGCTGCCGAAGAAGCGCGCCTGCGCGAGCGCGTAGTCGAAGCCGACGTCCTCGGCCGTCCGAGCCAGGTCGAGGTTGTAGTCGTACGTCCAGTCCGTCTCCGTCTCCCAGTCCGACACGACCAGCCCGCCGCTGACGTTGGGGACCCAGTACGCGAATTCGGTGTCCATACCCCCGCATCAGTCCCTGTCGGCTTAATCCGGTTCACCACGGCGAACGCTGTCGGCGTTCCGCGGTAGCGGCCGGGTTTGCGGACGGACCCGGTCGTCGGCAAAGGTTGACGGGAGCCCACTTACGGCGACAAGGAGATGAACTACGACTCCTGGTATCGGTCCCGGCACGGAGTGATGATCTCCAGCGAGCGGACCGCCCCGGGACGTACTCCCCCGGCTTCGACCTAGTTTACGGAGAATCAAGGAGAACGCCTCGCGCTTCAGCTCGAGGAGGATGTCAAGTGGAGGCCGGAACGTACGGTGACAACAGCTACATCTGGGCCTGAGACACGAAGGTGCACCAGCAGTCCCTCTGGCGAGAGAGGCTGTTCCCGCTGGAAGTCCAGAGATCCCCACAATCCCGAAGAGACGGAAGGGTAGGTCCTGCTCTGCGTGGCGGAACCGCGCTCCGGCTTCCGGATCACGGTGGGTCCCGAGATACAGGCCGACCTCGTGCCGAGTCCGTGGAAGTGAGTTTGATCGTCCGCGGCTACTAGGCCGTCGTCACACTCGGTGGCGGCCGTACAGTCAGCGCCGGCTGAGCGTCTGTCTACCTCGTCTGTGTTGCTGCCGCTAGCCGTTCTGCTCGTGAACGGTAACCTCACCGTTCGTAATCACGATCCGGTACTCCGCGTGCTCGAACTCGATGCGTGTCACCCCTGACGCAACTAATGATTCCAACGCCTGTGGGTCTACTGAGTCGTAGAGCAGAGGTAGGTCTCTCACGTCACGATCGTCTAGTTCATCGATGGCCGATACGATTCGATGAAGTGTGTCTTCGGTCGTCATGTTGATGTGAGTTCGACGTCGGTGATCTCGAATCTGGCTCCCCCGTCAGTACCGTCGACGACCGCGATCTCCCAGTCGTGCATGTCAACGATTCCGTTCACGATGGATAATCCGTATCCGGGACTCTCGGTACCCGTCGAGAAGCCCGACTCGAACACTCGTTCTCGATGATCGGGCGGGATACCGCTCCCATCATCTTCGACGTAGAACCCATCGTCGAGTGCACCGACTCTGAGGACTGTGGCGTCCCCGTGGTCAAGCGCGTTCCAGAAGAGATTCTCGAACAAGCGGCGTAGTTGACTCTCGTACGCTTCGAACGCTACGTCATCTTCGACGACGAGGTCCGCGTCGCCCGAGGTGACCGTGTTCCAAGCGTGCTCGGAGGCGCCCTGTAACGAGATCGCCGAGAGATCTAACTCATTGCCACGAGCGACGTGTAGAAGCTCATCGATGAGGTTACGCATGCGATTGTGTGCTTGAGCGACTTCCTCGAGATGCTCAAAGTCGCCCGTCTCTTGTGCTAACTGGAGTTTTCCCTCAGCGACATTGAGCGGATTCCGCAAGTCGTGCGAGACGGTTCCCGCAAAGGATTCGAGCAACTCGTTTCGGTACTGAACCTCCTGTTCGCGTTCACGCTTCTCGGTGATGTCTCGAGAGTGGACGAACAGGCCTCCGTCGACGGGGTATATTCGGAGTTCCGTCCAGTACTCGTGTGGTTCGTAGTATAGCTCCGTCTCGATCTCTTCTTGCAAGTCCATCGCCGTGTAAAAGTAGCCGCTAACGTCCGTATCGACGGCTTCGGGAAAGACCTCCCAGTAGTTCTCGCCAACGACGTCGTCCGATGTGAGGCCCGTCCGGTTCTCCATTTGCCGGTTCCAATATGTGATCGTCCAGTCCGCGTCAAGGCTGTAAAACCCGTCAGTCAGCTCGTATAGCTGGAGGAGGCGCTCCTGGGTCACTTTCGACCATCGTTTGGTGCGGTACTGAGTGACCGCGTTCTGGACACGGTTCGCCAGGAGTTCGTACTCTTCGGGCCCACCTTTCTGTAGGTAATCAGTGACACCGGCTTGAATGGCCTCGGAAGCGATTTCTTCGCTCCCCTTTCCGGTGAACAGGATGAACGGTAGATTCGGGTACTCGTCTCGGACGACTTCGAGAAATTCGAGACCATCCATATCAGACATTTGATAGTCACTGACAACGCAGTCGATCATCTCGGCCTCAATGTATTCGACTCCGTTCTGGGGGTTCGGTTCCGTGTGAACGGTGAGTTCCCCATCGATTGTCTCTAAGTATGTTTTCACCAGATCGCCGAACCTCTGGTCATCGTCCACGTGGAGGACGTGGATGGAGTCGGTTTGGGCCGTCGTCGCCATACACGGATATGTCTTTGTCCATCCCAGTTATAAATTTGGTACAAGATTGGTACGGAGCATCACTTTCAATTCGGTTCTACCACGTATTCTACGAGATGGCGGACCACAGTGATATCGAGGACGTGGAATCCTACATCCTTAGTTCTACGTACCGATCGCACGTGCTCGAACATCTTGCTGAAACGGTCCGAGCCACCCCGAAAGAGATTGCAGATAGCGTGGATATTCGCCGTCCACACGTCTCCCGTGCGCTGTCGGAGTTACGGGAGCACGACGTGGTAGAACTCCGGGTGCCGGAGGGTCGAACCGTCGGTCGCTACTACGGTCTCACTGACAGGGGTAAAGAGGTATGGCCCGAGATAAAAAGGGAGATTCAGCGTGTCGATTGGACTCTCGCGGAGCCCTCAACACCAACGGAACGCTCGCTAGTAGAGTTAGCGAGGGGCGAATTCGATGACCGGTTGCGGTTCGTCGGGGTGTACGACGAGGGCACGGTGTCCATTTTGTATGCTGATCCAGAGGTTCTATCAAATTACACCGACGAACAGTTCGAGGAGGCTTTACGCACCCTCGTTTTCGACCATTCTCTCGACGAGATCAATATTCAAAGCGATGAGTGCTGGTCAGAAGTACTGCATTTCACCGAGTTCTCCGTTTTCAGGGTTCGGATTTCGGACGGTTCCAGAGTGTCAGTCTCATTCGATAGGGGGGAAAACGTCAGCGTTCCGGAATTCGCAGAGTCCGTTGTGTCGATCTTTGAATCGTAAGTGCGCGGGACCGGATTCGAACCGGAGCAAGACGGTCACTCACTTCGTTCGCGCTGCGTCTTGCAGGGTTCATCCGCAACGCGACGCTGCGGCTCACGACGTGTTCGTCGCGGTATGCGCGGGACCGGATTCGAACCGCGAGGACTCGCTTCGCTCGTCCTCTGGGCTGCAAATCCGCTCCTGTTCTTCGCTCACTTCGTTCGCTCATGCGCGGGACCGGATTCGAACCGGCGGACCCCTACGGGATAGCGTCCTAAGCGCTACGCCTTTGGCCTGGCTCGGCAACCCGCGCGCG
>NZ_JAXRUU010000008.1:0-70577 GCF_034497445.1 Halorubrum sp. AD140 | reverse complement strand
ATGGCGAAACAGCCGCACCTGCTGGTCGAGGAGGGCGACGTCCACGAGATCGCGGTCATCCCGGGCGACCCGGGCCGGGTCGACCGGATCGCGGGCCTGTGTGACGACAGCGAGCTCGTCGCGCAGAACCGCGAGTACAAGGTCGTCAACGCGAGCTACGAGGGGACCGACCTCACGATTTGCTCGACCGGGATCGGCTGCCCGTCGGCCGCGATCGCTGTCGAGGAGCTCTCGCGGGTCGGTGTGGAGACGTTCCTCCGGTGTGGCACCTGCGGCGCGCTGCAGGCGGAGCTGGAGGTCGGCGACATGGTGGTCGCGACGGGCGCCGCCAAGGAGGAGGGGACGAGCAAGCGGTACGAGTCGGCCGAGTACCCCGCGGTCCCGGACTACGACGCGCTCACGGAGCTCGTCGGCGCCGCCGAGGACAACGACGAGGACGTCCACGTCGGACCGATCGTCTCCGACGACGCGTTCTACAACGAGGACGACGAGTACGTCGACGACTGGAACGACGCGAACCTGCTCGCGATCGAGATGGAGGCCGCGACCGTCTTCGCGCTGGCGCGCCGCAAGGGGCTGCGCGCCGGCGCGATCTGCACCGTCGACGGCAACCTCGTCGCGGGCACGCAGAAGGGCGCGGACTCGGACGACGAGCTGCCGGAGAAGGCCAAGGACAACGTCGAGCGCGCGATCCGGATCACGCTGAACGCGGTCACCGCGCTGTAGACCGGTACCGGGCGTTCCCGAGCGCGACCTACGCGTCTTCCGCTCGGAACTCCACCATCGTCAGGTCCCGGTCGAGCGCGCAGGCGTCGTGCGGCGGCTCGCCGAGCACCTGGTCGATCACGCGCTCGTCGTCGAAGTCGGCGCCGTCGGGGACGCAGTACCCGTGGCTCGGGCACTCGGTGTGCGGGCACGGCCCCGCGAGCGAGACGCGACTGCCGGCGTACGCCTGCTTCGACGGGACGTTCGCGGGGACGGGCGCGGGCTCGACCTCGACCGCCCGGACGCCGGCGTCGTGGACGGCGCAGTCGAGCGTCTGGGCGTTCTCCCGGATACCCGTCACGCGGTACCGGGTTCCCTCGGAGAGGTTGAGACACTGGCTCCGGTAGGGGCATCCCTCGCAGTCGGGCGACTCGCCCTCGTAGACGAACTCGCGGCCCGTGTCCGCGAGCCGAGTACCGATGAGCGTGACCGTGGTCATAGGCGACACGAGGCTCCGCGCCGCCGTAAGCCTCCCGCCTCGCGGGGGAGTTCGAGGATTCCGGAATGACGGGGACGGAGCGCGCCGGAGGGCAAGACACATCCCCGATCCCCGGCAACGACGACCGAACGAATGATCGCGGCGCTCGCGCGGGACGCGAAACGGGAGGCCGAGGAGACGAACGAGCGGCGCGTCCTGGTGTTCGCCGGCGACCGCGACCGCGGAGTCGACGCCGCCTACGACGCCATCGAGGCGGTCGGACCCGACTCGACCGCCGTCGTCTCGGCCCGCGAGGGGTTCCGGTTCGAGGAGCACCGTCCCCGGAACGCGGACGAGTTGCTCGGGCGCACCCGCGAGGTCGTCGTCCTCGACTGCCACGAGCGGTTCGTCCCCAACGCGCTCGGTCGGTGCGTCGGCGCGGTGGACGGCGGCGGGCTCCTCGTGCTCCTGACGCCCGACCTCGACCTGTGGTCGGAGGTCCGCGACCGGTTCGACGACTCGCTGGCGGTCCCGCCGTACGGCGTCGACGACGTGACCGGCCGGTTCCGCGAGCGGCTCGTCGACACCCTGCGCGTGCATCCGGGGATCGCGATCGTCTCTCTCGGCGCGGACGGGCCCGAGGGCGACCGCGTCGAACGCGACGGGCTCACGGGAGCGGCGACGGAAGGGACCGAGCCGGGGGCGGACCCGGGGGCGGACCCGGGGACTGACCCGGGGACAGGCCCGGGGAGCGAGCCGGCCGTCCCGCCGAACGCGACGTTTCCCGGCGCCGCGTACGAGGCGTGTCTCACGGCCGATCAGGCGCGCGCGGTGCGGGCGTTCGAGTCGCTGTCGACTCCCGGCAACGCGGTCGTCGTCGAGGCGGACCGCGGGCGCGGAAAGTCCAGCGCGGCGGGGCTCGCGGCCGGCGCGCTCGCGCTCGCGGGCGCCGACGTGCTCGTCACCGCGCCCGCGGCCCGGAACGCCGCGGAGGTGTTCGCGCGGGCGAGCGAGCTGGTCGGGGCGGTCGACGCCGAGAGCGGGGGAGGCGTCGCCGAGGGCGGGACCCGCCGCGTCGACGCCCCGGGCGGCGGACGTGTTCGCTACGCGCCGCCCGCCGAGGCCGCGGAGCTGCCCGGCGGTCCGGACGTCGCGATCGTCGACGAGGCGGCCGCGCTCCCGGTGCGGCTGCTGGAGGGCTTCCTCGACGCGTCGCTGTCGGCCGCGTTCTGCACGACGGTCCACGGCTACGAGGGGGCCGGCCGCGGGTTCGCGATCCGGTTCCGCGAGCGCCTGCTCGACGGTCCGCTCGCGGTGCGGGACGTCCGGCTCGACGAGCCGATCCGGTACGCGCGGAACGACCCGGTCGAGGCGTGGGCGTCGCGGGCGCTCCTGCTCGACGCGCGGCCGGCGGTCGACGAGGCGGTCGCGGGGAGCGCGGTCGGGGACGCGACGTATCGGGCGCTCGCTCCCGACGACCTGCTGGCCGACGAGGCCCTGCTCGGGGAGGCGTTCGGGCTGCTCGTCGCCGCCCACTACCGCACCGAGCCGAACGACCTCGCGCGGCTCCTCGACGCGCCGAACCTCGCCGCGCGCGCGCTCGTCGCCGAGGGGCGAGTCGTCGCGGTCGCGCTGCTCGCGCGCGAGGGCGGGCTCGACGCCGAGACGCGCCGGGCGATGTACGAGGGCGAGCGCGTCCGCGGCAACATGGTCCCGGACGTGCTCACGAGCCAGCTCCGCGACGAGGCGGCCGCGAAGCCCCGAGGGATGCGGACCGTCCGGATCGCGACCCACCACGCCGTCCGGGACGCGGGGTTCGGCTCGCGTCTGCTGGCAGAGGTCCACGCCGAGTTCGGAGACGAGGTCGACTACTTCTCGGTCGGCTACGGCGCGACCCCGCGGCTCCTCCGGTTCTGGCGGCGGGCGGGCTACCGGACGGTCCACCTCTCGACGTCCCGGAACGACGCCTCCGGCGAGCACTCGGCGATCATGCTGCGGCCGGAGACCGAGGACGGCCGCGACCTGCTCGCCCGCCACGCCGTCGCCTTCCGGGACCGCGAGCGCGACGGGCTCTCGGACGCCCACCGCGACGTCGACCCCGACGTGGTCGCGGGCGCGATCCGCGCCTGCCCGGCGCCGGTGTCCGTGGACCTGACCGAGACCGAGTGGCGCTCCGTCGTGGGGGCGTCGTTCGGCCCCGGGATGTACGACAGCGCGCCCGGCGCGTTCCGGGACCTGGCGCTGGCGGCGCTGATCGAAAACGCCTCCGAACTCGACGCGCGGGAGCGACGCCTCCTCGTCCGAAAAGTCCTGCAGGGCCGGCCGTGGGAGTCGGTTGCCGACGAGCTCGGCTACGTCTCGACGGCCGCCTGCATGCGCGCGCTCGGGGACGCGTACGAGCCCCTCGTCGAGCGGTACGGGACCGAGTTCGCACTCCGCGAGCGGGAGCGGTTTATAAGCGACTGAGCGACGGAGGAGACGGTTATAAAAAAATCAAAACGGTGGCGCGTGCCGAGGAGCGGCCGCAGGCCGCGAGTCGCACGCGCGAGGGACGCGGCGAACGCGAGCGACGCAGTCGCGAAGCGTGAGCCGCGAGGTTGGGGAGGCGTGAGGCTGCGGTGCGGGTGGGACTTAAAGGGGCAGCCGCGAGGCGGTCGCACGCTCGCTGCGCGCTTCAGTCGCTCACTCCGTTCGCTCTTTCCAGTGCTTACGTCGCCTGCGACCGCCTCGCGGCCGGGGCTGTGGAGGTGTTCGTGTCGATCAGCGATTTGTAAATAAAGACGGATAGCCGAGCGGCTGGGGCTGTGGCAGTGTTCGCCGTCTATCTGCAGTCAACCGCTTACAAACGGTTCTCGCGGCCGGGGTCGACGTCGATCGCGTCAACCGGGCAGACGTCGACACAGAGCATGCAGTCGATACACTGGTCCTCGTCGATCGGGTTCGCCTTCCGCTCGGACTCCGGGTGTCCGGGGGTGTCCACCCACTCGAACACGTCGACCGGGCAGTCCTCCAAGCAGGCGCCGTCGGCGAGACAGATGTCGAAGTCGACGGCGACGTGCGTGCCGCGGATCCCCTGCTTCTCGGGCGGGTCGACGGGACCCCACACGGCGACGCCGTCCTCCTCGCCGACCTGCTCGCGGCTCTGTTCGAAGTTCGGATCGATGGCCATCTTGTCTTCCGCTTCGCCGCTCGGTGGTTTAAACTCCGCGACGCGGGAGCGGGCGAGAACGGCTGCCGCGGTCGAGAACGCCTACGGGGGCGAGCGAGAACGCTTACGGGTGCGCGTAGTACGCGAGCAGGTCCTCCTCGCCGTCCGGTCCGTCGGGCTCGTCGGTCGCGGCCGGCTCGAACGCGTCGATCCGCGCGAAGCCGACGCGCTCGAACTGCACGATCCCGTCGGGGTCGACGTCGGCGACCGCGGGCTCGGCGATCCCGCGGACGTCCCCGGAGACGGTGCGGAGAAGGGTTTCGAGCCCCTCGTCGGCCGGTGCCCAGTGGACCACGTCCACGTCGCCCTCGCGGACGACGTCGATGTCGGCGTCGACGAAGGCCAGCTCGTCGCCCGCGTGCCGGACGCAGCCGTAGCCCTTGAGCCAGACGCGCTCGCCCTCGCTCGGGAGGTCGGAGGACTCGACGACGACCCGGCCCGCGGGCACCTCGCGGTCGCCGCGGTCGGGGTGGTCGGGGTGGAGCGGCGGATGGCCGGCCTCGGGCGCGGGCGCGTCGCCGTCGACGACGGGAAGTTCGACCGCCGGGTCGTCGTCGCGGTCGCGCACGAGGAAGTACCGGTTGGCGTCGTCGTCGATCAGGTCGCGGTTGTTCGCGTACACCGACGACATGGCGAGGTCGACGTCGGAGGTGGACATCCCAAGCTCCGTCATCGAGTCGACGAGGGCCTGCCCCCGAATGCCGCGGCGGCGCATCGAGCGGATCGTCGGCGCGCGGGGGTCGTCCCAGCCCGTGAGCTCGCCGGCCTCGATCAGCTCCTTGATCGTCGACGTGGAGAGCTTCACGTCGTACTCGTCGACCTGGACGTGGCCCCAGTGGAGCACCTCGGGGTACTCCCAGCCGAAGTAGTCGTAGACGAACCGCTGGCGCTTCGCGGAGTCCTGGAGGTCGATCCCGCGGATGATGTGCGTGACGCCCGTGAGGTGGTCGTCGACGCCGGATTGGAAGTCGAGCATGGGCCAGCAGCGGTACTCTGCGGCCTCCTCGCGCGGGTGCGGCGTGTCGATGATGCGGAACGCGACCCAGTCGCGCAGCGCGGGGTTCTTGTGCTCGATGTCGGTGCGCACGCGTAACACCGATTCGCCGGCGCCGTACTCGCCGGCGACCATCGCGTCGAACTCCTCGCGGACCGTCGCGGCGTCCTTTCCGCGGTGCGGGCACGCCTCGGCGTCGTTCTTGAGCGCGGAGAAGGTCTCGGCGGAGCACGAACAGGTGTACGCGCCGCCGGCGTCGATCAAGTCGCGGGCGTGTTCGTAGTAGACGTCGAGCCGGTCGGACGCTTTCAGCACGCGGTCGGCCTCGAAGCCGAGGTACTCGATGTCTTCGAGGATGGCGTCGTACGCGTCGAGGTCGGGCCGCTTCGTCTCCGGGTCCGTGTCGTCGAACCGGCAGATGAACTCGCCGTCGTACCGCTCCTTGTACGTCCCGATCACCGCGGGCATCCGGGCGTGGCCGACGTGCCACGGGCCGTTGGGGTTCGGCGCGGCGCGCATCACGACCTCGCCCGCTTCGGCGTTCGGGAGGTCGGGGAGGACGTGCTCGTCCGCCTCGTCGTCGGCCTCGAGCTCCGCAAGCCTGTCGGGCGCGAGCTCGCCGAGACGCTCGCGGCGTTCGGCCTCGTCCATGCCGGCGACCCGGTTCACGACCGGCGCGACGACCCCCGGGATCTCGTCGCCGTGCGGTCTGAAGTCCGGGTTCTCGCCCATGAGCGGGCCCATGATGGCGCCCACGTCCGGGTCGCTGCCGTGTTTGAGCGCGTTGAACAGCGCGGCTGTCTCGCCGGCCGCCTCGACGCGCTCGCGGAGATCCTCGTCCATGCGCGTGGGTTGTCGGGGTCGGCTCAAAAACACCGCGGAACGGCGGCCCTCGGAGGGCTGAGAGCGGCTGCCGCGGCGGGGACCGCGGACGGAGCGGCGTGGTCCGCGGGCAGGGACGTGAGACACCACCGGTCGGACGCACTTGAACGGCCCAGATCGTTCACGCCGGCGTCGAAGCCGTAGGCGGTTGCTACGGGCGTGAACGGTCGAGAGGCTTATCACGCGCGGCTCCGGTGGCTTGGGGATCGGAGCGGTCCGCCGGGTTGATATCGCGGCGCGCCGTTGATCGGAGCATGCACACGGCAGCGTCTCGGCGCGTCCCGCGAGGAGCGGAGGGGTCGGCGTGGTAGGACCCATGTCGGAGGCGGAACGCGACGCGGGAAACCGGAAGGTCAAAGCCGGGTTCGTCCTGCTCGTGGCCGTCTCGCCGCCGCTCATCGCGCTCCAGTGGAATCCGACGCCGGTCGAGCTGCTCGTCGCCCTCGGCGTCGGGCTCCTGTTGGGACTGCTGGTCGTGTGGTATCTCGGCCGGCTCTCCGCCGAGTTCAGGGAGGGGCGGCGTCGGCCGCCCGGACGAGGCTGAGGGCGAACGATCGAAGGGATCCGACGCGGGAACCCGCAGGCGTCGGGCGGGTGGTACTCCGGGGTGGTCAGCGAAGGAACGGCGAGCGGGTGGTCAGCCGCGAACGGTCAGTCGGCCGCGACGTGAGGCGTCGACTGTGCCAGCTCCAGCACCTCGTCGAAGAAGCCCAGCGAGTCGTGCGGACCGGGGTTCGCCTCGGGGTGATACTGACGGGTGATGACGTCCAGCTCCTCGCTGTCGAGCCCCTCGACGGTGTCGTCGTTGACGTTCACCTGCGTGACCTCTAGCGGACCGGTGTCGGCGACGGTGTAGCCGTGGTTCTGAGTCGTCATCACGACCTTGTCGGTGCGGAGGTCCTTGACGGGCTGGTTGACGCCGCGGTGGCCGAACGCCATCTTCTCGGTCGAACCGCCGAGCGCGCTCGTGATCACCTGCTGGCCGAGACAGATGCCGGCCATCGGGAGATCGCCCGCGAAGGCGTCGACGACCTCGTGGGCGGCGACGAAATTCTCCGGGTCGCCCGGACCGTTCGAGACGAAGAGCACGTCGGGGTCGACCGTGGCGACGTCCTCGGGGGTCGCGTCGTACGGGAGGACGTGCACGTCCGCGCCGCGCTCGGTGAGCGAGGAGACGATTGAGCCCTTCGCGCCGCAGTCGAGCATCGCGACGTCGGCGGCGCCGCCGCCCTCGTGGACGGTCGGCTCCGTCACCGACACCTGCGCGCCGATGTCGACGTGGTCGCTCATCGGCTTGCACGCCTCCATCTCCGCGACCGCGTCCTCTGGGGTCGCGTCCGGTCCGGCGGCGATCCCGCAGGCCATCGCGCCCTCCTCGCGGACGGTGGTGACGATCTCGCGGGTGTCGACGTGGTCGACGGCGGGCACACCCTCGCCGGCGAGCCACTCGGCGACGTCGTCGGTCAGCTCGCGGGCGATCGCCGCGCGCGGCTGGACCGAGTCGGACTCGAACCGCTCGGTTCGGACGCCGTAGTTCCCGATCAGCGGGTACGAGAAGGTGAGGATCTGTTCGGCGTAGGAGGGGTCGGTGAGCGACTCCTCGTAGCCGGTGTACGCGGTCGTGAACACCAGTTCGCCACGGGTGCGCCCCGGCGCACGAGCGCGCGCTTCGAGCACGCGTCCGTCAGCCAGCGCGATGTAGGCGTCCGACATTACGAGATACGTACGTGTATAGGGTAATAAATGCGTCGTTCGTAGATACGTTACGATATTCGTAACGGGTAAGTCGGCGGAGCGAGAGGACGCGGTATGGACGACCTCGATCGCCGGATCCTCTCGATCCTGCGCCGGGACGCGCGAACCCCGTACACCGAGATCGCCGACCGAGTCGGCACCTCGGAGGGGACCGTGCGCAACCGCGTCGACCGCATGACGGAGGAGGGGATAATCGAGCGGTTCACCGTCACCACCCGCACCGGCAACGTGAAGGCGATGATCGAGATATCGGTGGAGATGAACGTCGACACCGCCGCCGTCGGCGAGCGCATGGTGGAGTGGGAGGAGGTGGACTTCGTCTGGCAGGTGTCAGGCGAGGACGACATCGTGCTCGTCGTCGACGCCGTCGACACCCGCGCCGTCAACGAGCTCATCTCGCAGGCCCGCGAGATGGACGAGGTGAAGTCGACGAAGACGCGGCTCATCCTCGACGAGCGGCTCGGCTAGTCCTCAGGGCTGAACGACCGGCGTCGTCGCTATCGGGTCGAAAACAACGAGAGAATTCGAGCGAGCGACACCCGCCCGATCATCGGCCGGAAGCGGCGGCCGCGGCGCGTCTAGTCGAGCGTGCCCTGGCTGACGAGGGTGTCGTCCTCCAGGTAGTGCTCGATGTGGTGGCCGTGCTCCTCGACGTCCATGAGGACCTCGCGGAGCTGCTCTTCGGTGTTGTAGTCGCCGAGGTTGTTGGCGAGCTGGATGTGCTCGCGGAGCATCTCCGTGATGTCGCCGAACATCTCCAGGTCGTTCTCCAGCGACGTCCGGATGTCGTAGGCGTCGGCGTCCTCCGGGCTCACCGGGGCGTGTTCCTCGAAGTTCGCGCCGCCCGAGAGCGGCACGCCGCCGAGCGCCTGCGCGCGCTCCGCGATCATGTCCGCGCCCTCTTCGAGGTCGTCCGCGACCTCACCGAGGTAGACGTGGATGTCGTGGAACTCGGCGCCCTCGACGAGCCAGTGGTGCTTTTTCACCTGGTGGTAGAGAACGTACGTCGCGGCGAGGTCGGTGTTGAGCGCGTCGACGAGCTGTTCGGCCTTCTCTTCGGGGATGCGGAGCGCTTCGCTCTCGTGAACGTCTCCGTAGCGCTGACGGGCCTCTTTTTGGGTGCTCATGTCTACCATAACGTAGGCTCGCTGGTCACTTAACTGTTCTCACTAAGATAATCAGATTTTCATGTGTTGAAACTTATTTTTCCACATTGGACATCAGATCGGAGATATCGAGAAGTCAGCGAGCGCGTCGCGTTCCCTCTGCGTGATCGGTTTCCCGCTCGCCGCGACCGTGATGCGCTGTCTCTCGTCCCGACGGGAACGTCCGTCCTGCCCGTGACGTGGTATCGACTCCGCCCGCGAAGGGAAACGTCTTAATGGACAACGCGCGCAGTTCGTGTGTATGAGCCACGGCGACGACGATCCGGCCGACGCCTCCGAGGAGGCCAACGCCGCAGACGACGCGGAGGAGGAAGCCGACGCCCCGGACGACACGGAGGCAGAGGCCGACGCCCCGGACGACACGGAGGCAGAGGCCGACGCCCCGGACGACGCGGAGGAGGAAGAAGCCGACGCGGAGGAGGAAGAAGCCGACGCGGAGGAGGAAGAAGCCGACGCGGAGGAGGAAGAAGCCGACGCGGAGGAGGAGACGGAGGGAACGGACGAGTCGGCGGACGCGACCGCCGTTCCGACGCGTCCCGACGACGCCACCGAGGAGTCCCTGAACGAGTACCTCGACGAGATCGCGGCGCTGCTCGACGACGCCGAGACGGAGGCGGACCTCGACGACGTCGACGCCCGCCTCGACGACGCCGAGTCGGGGATCGAGGAGGCCGACCTCCCCGAGCCCGAGGAGGACGACGAGGACGCCGACGACCCGCGCGGCGACCTCGAAGACCGCGTCGCGGAGCTCCGGGAGGGCGTCGAGGAGGCGCGAGGCCCCTACGCCGAGGACGTGGTCGACGCGATTGAGGACGCCGCCGCGACCCTCGAAGACACCCAGTGGACCGCCGCGGGGCGCGACGACGCCGCCGACGCGGTGACGGCGTTCGTCGACGACGCCGCCGACGCGGTCGACGAGGCCGTGGACGCGGACGCGATCGAGACGGAGCCGGAGGCCGCGGACCGCGACGCCACAGCCCCCGGCGGCGAAGAGGGGGACGCGGTCGACGACGGTGCGACGGAGGAAACCGACGGCACCGAAGCAGACGACGCCGAAGCCGAAGCAGACGACGCCGACGCCTCCGAAAGCGAGAACGCCCGAATCGCCGTCCTCGTCGACGCCCTCGACGCCGTCGCCGAGGGGATCGAGAGCGCCGACCTCGACCCCGACGACGACGCCGACACGATCGCGGCCCTGGTCGAGGCGACGGACGCCCTCGAGGCTGGACTCGACGACGCCGAAGAGTGGGACGATCTCGAGACGCACGAGCAGCTCCGCGCGCAGGGGTTCTACGACGTGCTCGGCCACTACAAGGACTACCCCGTGGAGTGGTCGGCGCTGAAGGAACACGAGGCGCGCGGCAACGTCGACATGATCCTGCTCGCGCTCGACTCGCTCACCTCCGACTTCATGGAGCGCCACTGCCTCGAATCGCTCGAACGCATGGGCAAGCGCGGGAAGACCGAGGCCTCGCTGGAGGAGCTACTCGGCCGCGCGGAGAAGCGCGACCAGTTCGCGATCCGCATCCTCGGGAAGATGGCCGCCGAGGAGGCGACGGACACCCTCGTCGAGTACGTCTCGGAGGACTCGAACCCGCAGCTCCAGAAGACGACGGTCAAGGCGCTCGGCGAGATCGGCGCGGCCGAGGCGGTCCAGCCGACCGCTGACCTGCTCGACCCCGAGGGCGACACCGACGACCTCGTCCGTCCCCACGCGGCGCGCGCGCTCGGACTCATCGGCGACGCCCGCGCGGTCGACCCGCTCGCGGACGTGCTCGACGGCGACGGCTCGGACGACGTCCGGGCGGCCGCCGGCTGGGCGCTCCGCCAGATCGGCACCCGCGACGCCCTCGAAGCCGTCGCCGAGTACGCCGACGAGCGCTCGTTCCTCGTCTCGACCGAGGCCGAGAAGGCCCGACGCTCGCTCGACGCGGCGTCGGCGACCGCCTGACACCGCCCGCCGTCCGGCCGACCCTTCTTATCCGATGCCGCGGCCAGACCCCGCGTGTCACCCACGCCGTCCCGTCTCGCGAGGGCCCCGAACGCGAGCGTCGCCGTCCTCGCGACCGTCGTCGCCGTCGCGCTCGGGGTGCTCGTCCTGACCGCGGCTGCGCCCGGCGCGGCCGCGGGTAACGCCGGCACCGGCTCGACGCCCCCCGTAACGGGCTCGGGAGACGTCGCCGCGGAGTTGAACGACGAGCCGGAGAACCGGACGCTCGTGGCGACGGAGCCGCGGATCCTCGAGCTGTTCCCGAACCCGACGGCGGCGGAGAACCGCGGCGAGTACCTCGTCGTCCGGCTCCCCGAGCGCGGGAACTGGTCGCTCTCCGACGGCTACTACGAGGCGGAGATTCCGTCGAACGCGAGCGGCGTCGTCGCGCTCTCGATGGACCCCACGAACGCGACGCTCCTGCTCGACGACGAGAACGCGGTCCCCGGCAGCGGCGGCGTCGGCGAGCCGGAGCTCCGCGCGCTCGACGGCTACTTCCCGCTCTCCGACTCCGGGGATCGGGTCGAACTCCGCCGGAACGGGACGGCGGTCGCCGTGGTCGACTACGACCGCGCGCCCGAGGGGCACCGCTGGCGCGCGGACTGGAACGAGTGGCGACCGCGGGGGTACGACCCGCGGCGCGCGACCGACACGGAGAACGCGACCGTGACCCCGTTCGTGCTACCGGACAGCCCGGGGATGCCGGTCGAACCCCTGCGAGCGGCCGACGACCGCCTGCTGCTCGCCGGCTACACCCTCGGGTCCGAGCGCGTCGCCGACCTGCTCGTCGCCGCCGCCGACCGGGGGGTCGAGGTGCGCGTCCTCGTGGAGGGGTCGCCGGTCGGCGGGTTCTCCTCGCGCAGCGCGCGACTCCTCGACCGCGTCGCCGCCGCCGGCGTCGAGGTGCGGGTCCTCGACGGCGACCCCGAGCGGTTCCGGTTCCACCACGCCAAGTACGCGGTCGCCGACGACCGCGGCGTGGTCCTCACGGAGAACTGGCAGCGCTCCGGCTCCGGCGGGCGGACGAACCGCGGATGGGGCGTGGTGACGAACGGATCGGCGGGAGACGAAACGGCCTCCGAGACCACCGCCGACGACCTCGCAGCCCTGTTCCGCGCGGACGCGGCGGCGCCCGACGCCCGGTCGTGGGAGGCGTTCCGCGCCGACGCGGAGTTCCACGGATCGGGAACGGCGAACGGGACGTATCCCACGCGGTTCGGCCCGCCCGAACCGACGGCGGCGAACGTCACGCTCCTGACCGCCCCGGACAACGCCGACGACCGGATCGTCGCGCGGATCGACGCCGCGGACGAGCGCGCGCTCGCCGTCGTCCCGCGAACCGGCGGCCCGGACAATCGGATCGTCCGCGCGCTCCGACGGGCCGCGGAGCGCGGCGTCGACGTCCACCTGCTGCTGTCGGGGGCGTGGTACGACCGCGAGGAGAACCGGGCGCTCGCGGAGACGCTCTCGAACGAGTCGATCGACGTCGCCGTCTCGGAGCCGCGCGGCCGGTACGGGAAGGTCCACGCGAAGGGACTCGTCGTCGACGACACGGCGGTCGTCGGGAGCCTCAACTGGAACGAGGGAGCAGCGACGGAGAACCGGGAGGTGCTGCTCGCGGTCGAGTCGGAACCCGTCGCCGACTTCTACGCGCTCGCGTACGCGGCCGACTGGCGCGGCGGCGGGGTCCACCTGCCGATCGGGCTCCTCGGCGGGCTCGCGGTCGCGCTCGGGGCGGCGGGGCTCGTCGCGCGGCGGGAGGTGTCGTTCGCGTGAGGGGGCGGCGAGGAGAGCGACCGAACCTCAGTCGTCGAGCGCGACCGTCGACGAGAGTGCCTCGTCGATCTCCGCGTCGGCCATCTTCTCGACGAGCGTCTCGATGACGGCGCTCCGACGGCCCTTCACGAACTTTATCGAGCCGACGACGAGGTGACCGCCGCCGGAGACGCCCGCCTCGGGGAGCTCCTCGTTGAGTTCGGTCACCATGTTCGGGATGTCGAGGCGGACCCCGTCGGACCGGAGCACGCAGAAGTCCGGGCCGTAGCCGATCGTGATGACCGGGTCGCCCGTCTCCTTGACGCGGGTGTCGTGGAGTTCACCGGTGGTCTTTCCGGGCGCCGGGTAGGTGAACCGGTGTGCGTACTCGTCGAGGTCGATCCGGTAGAGGTGCGCGCCGGAGGCGAGCCGCTCGTGTTCGACGTGGTCGTCGAGCGCGTCGAGCTGCCGGTCGACGTCGCGCTCGGCGCGCTCGGAGAGGAATTCGACGAGCTCCGCGTGACGCCCTTCGTCGTCGCAGCCGACGTTGAGCGCGTCGTTGACGAGGGTCTTCCCCTCGGAGTAGCGCAGCCAGTGAGCGGCGTAGTCGAGCGCCTCGCCGATGTCGAGCAGGTCGGACTCGTCGTAGCCGGCCTCGGCCGCGAGCGCGACGTAGTCGTCCATCGCCTCCGCCTTCGAGCGGTCGGAGAGCCCGGCGACGGCCGGGACGTGCTCCAGCTCCTCGGTGATCGACGGGTCGATCAGACGGGCGAGCTCGACGCACATCATCCCCGTGGTGACCCGGTAGTCCTCGCCGTGGAGGTACGGGTTGACGTGGGCGTCAAGCAGCGGCTCGACGGCCTCGGGGTCGGGGTGGTGGTGGTCGACGGTGGCGATGGGGATGTCGTAGTGCGCGAGGTTCTCGTAGGCGGGGACGTCCTCCTCCGTCGACCCGTTGTCGAGCATGAGCAGGAAGGGGAGCTTCTGGCCGTGGCGGGCGCGCCCCTCCAACGCGAAGTTCAGGTCGCGGGTGACGTCCTCCATCTCGTAGTACGGCGCCTTGCTCGGGAGCCGCTTGAACAGGTGCCGCGCCGCGTCGGGGTCCTCGTGGACGTCGCGGACGAAGTTCTCCAAGGCGAGCTGGACCGGGATCGCGGCGCACATCCCGTCGCCGTCGGCGTGGTGCCGGACGCGGATCGGCCGCCCGGCGAGGACGGTCCGGCGGAGCAGCCGGGCCAGCTCGCGGAGGTCGTCGTGTATCGGCTCGAACGCCTCCCACTCGACGAGGGGCTCCACGTCGGCGGGGGCGGCGCGCTCGTCGAGCGCGGCCTCGTACCGCTCGCGGGCGGCGGCGGCGCGCTCGTCCGGGAGTCGCCGCAGCGCGTCGACCTCCAGCTGGAGGACGTTCTCGCGGGTCTCGACCGTCCCGCTGACGTGGACCATGTCGCCGACGGCGACCTCGGGGTACGCGCGGACGCCGGCCTCCTCGAAGGCCGCACAGGAGACGACGCCGGAGGCGTCGGCGACGGCGAAGATCGTCGGACCGCCGGTCTGTTTGGCCTGGACGACCTCGCCCTCGACGGTCACCTCGTCGCCCGGGGAGAGCCCGCGGACGCGCGAGAGGGTCGGCTCGTGGGCGACGGCCTCGGTGCGGTAGTCGTCGAGGTCCTCGTCGTCGAACGCGACGTCGCCGTTCTCTTTCACCTCGGTCAGCCGGACGACCAGCCGGTCGCCGACCGCGTAGTCGCCGTCGAGGTTCGACTCGTGGACGAGCCCGGAGAGCGCGTCCGAGACGTCGACGAAGACGCCGTAGTCGACGACGCCGTTGACCTCTGCGTGGTACAGCGCGTCGACCTCGGCGTCTTCGAGCGTGCAGTCCGGTGCCAGATCGTAGACGGTCGGCCGGTCGTCGGCCGTCCCCTTCGCCGCGTCGGCGTCGGGTTCGGGGCTCGAATCGCCCCGCGTGCCGGAATCCCCGGCGGAGTTCTCGCTCATGGACGGATATCGGGAACGGCCGGTGTTAAGCCTGTTCTCTCGCGTCTCCGCCGCTCTCGACGCGCGGACGCGGTACCGGGTCGCGCTCGTCTCGCCAACTCGCCGTCGTCCGGTCCGGAACCCCTATGGGGCGACGGCGCCTTCGCTCGCGTATGCGACTGTTCCGCTCGGACGAGCTCCTCGGGATCGCCCGAGAGACGATGGAGTTCGTCCTCGAGGCGAGCGAGGAGACCCACCCCAACGAGTACATGGGGTTCCTCCGCGCGGACGACGCCCGCAAGCTCGACGTCGACCGAGACGGGCAGGTGATCACCGACGTCCTCGTCATCCCGGGTACCGAGTCGAACCCGACGAGCGCGAGCGTTCGCACGCACATGAAACCGAACGACATGCGCGCCGTCGGCTCCGTCCACTCGCACCCCAACGGCGTGCTCAGGCCGAGCGCGGCCGACCTCGCGACGTTCGGCCAGGGACGAGTCCACATCATCGTCGGCGCGCCCTACGGGTGGGGCGACTGGAAGGCGTTCGACAACGAGGGGAACCAGACCACCCTCGACGTGCTCGACGTGCCGATCCCCGACGAGCACTTCTTCGATTTCACCCAGGAGGACATCGACAGCGAACTCGTCGAAGACCGTCGCGACGACGGCGGCTTCCTCTCGTGGTTTCGATGACGCGGGTCGTCGCGCAGGGGACCTTCGACCTGCTCCACCCCGGCCACGTCCACTACCTCGAAGACGCGGCGACGTACGGCGACGAGCTCCACGCCATCGTGGCCCGGCGATCGAACGTCACGCACAAGCCGGAGCCGATCCTGTGTGCCCGCCAGCGGCGCGACACTGTCGCCGCCCTCGACGCGGTCGACGAGGCGCACCTCGGCGACCCGGAGGACGTGTTCGTCCCCATCGAGCGGATCGATCCGGACGTGATCGTGCTGGGATTCGACCAGCACCACGACGAAGAGCGGATCGCCGAGGCGCTGGCGGTCCGAGAGATCGACTGTCGGGTCGAGCGCGCGTCGGGACGGGAGCCGCGGTACGACGGCGAGCTGCTCTCCAGCGGCGACATCGTCGACCGGGTCCTCCGCCGACGCGGAGGGTCACGCGCCGAGGTCGACGATATCGAGCGGTAGGGCCACCGCTCGCGCCGGCCGCCCAGGTCGACCCGGCGTCGTCGGCGGGTGAAACCGGCGTTGTCGGCGCGCTGTACGGCGGTCGATAGCGGCGCGAGGCCGCGGATCCGCCGAAGCGCGGGACATATATGGGTCCGTTCCCAACTCCCTCCGAGTGACGAAATCCGACCGATTCCCCGCGGTTCTCGCGGCGACGGCGATGGGCGTGTACCTCCTGCTCGTCGCCGGCGCCACAACCTCGCTCACCGAGGCGGCAACGGCCTGCTCGGGCTGGCCGCTCTGTGGGGGCGGCGCGCTGCCCGCCGAGAGCGCCGGGTGGATCGCGCTCGGCCACCGCGCGGTCGCCGTCGTCGTCGGCGGCCTCGTGGTCCTCTCGGTCGCCCTCGCGTGGCGAGAGCGGGCGAGCCGTCGGGTCACCGCCGCGCTGGCGGTCGCCCTCCTGCTGTTCCCGGCCCAGTCGGGCGTCGGCGCGCTCGTCGCCGTCGGCGAGCTCCCCGCCGCGCTCGGCCCGGTCCACCTCCTCCTCGGCGTGGCGATCTTCGGCGCCGTCCTCGCCGCGCTCGCGTGGCGGCTGGAGGCCGAGACCGGCATCCCGGACGACGCCCCCGTCGACTTCCAGCCCGGGACCGACGACCTCCCGCCGATCGAGGAGGCGCCGGAACCGGAGATCCCGACGGGGACGGTCCCGCGGCTGCGGGCGACCGCCGGCGCCTACTTTCGAATGATGAAGCCCCGCCTGATGTGGCTGCTCTGTCTCGTCGCCGCCGCGGCGATGGCGCTGGCCGGCGGGTCGGGGTTCACCCCCTACGTCGTGGCCGCGACGCTCGCGGGCGGCGCGCTCTCTATCGGCGCGTCCGGGACGTTCAACCACGTGTTCGAGCGCGACGTCGACAGGCGGATGCAGCGCACCAGCGACCGCCCGCTCGCGACCGACCTCGTGCCGGTGTCCAACGCGCTCGCGTTCGGTCTGCTCTTGAGCGCCGTCTCGCTCGGGCTGTTCTGGACGGTGAACCCGCTGACGGCGGCGCTCGGACTGGTCGCCATCCTGTTTTACAGCGTCGTCTACACCCTCGTGTTGAAGCCGAAGACGGTGCAGAACACCGTCATCGGCGGGGCGGCCGGCGCGCTGCCGGCGCTCATCGGCTGGGCCGCGGTCACCGGCGAGGTCGGCGGCGGCGGGCTGCTGCTCGCC
Source organism: Halorubrum sp. AD140 (assembly GCF_034497445.1). Taxonomy (NCBI): domain Archaea; kingdom Methanobacteriati; phylum Methanobacteriota; class Halobacteria; order Halobacteriales; family Haloferacaceae; genus Halorubrum; species Halorubrum sp. AD140. Next base: position 53,325 of record NZ_JAXRUU010000008.1, on the reverse strand, counting down.
TTAGTCATCTTCCTGTGGACGCCCGCGCACTTTTACAACCTCGCGCTGGCCTACAAGGACGACTACGAGCGCGGCGGCTTCCCCATGATGCCCGTCGTCCGCGGCGAGACGGCGACGCGCCGTCACATCGTCTGGTACCTCGGGGCGACGCTCGTCGCCGCCGTCGCGCTCGCGGCGGTCGCCGAGCCGCTCGGCGCGCTCTACGCCGCCGTCGGCGTCGCGCTCGGCGCGGTGTTCCTGTGGGCCGTCGTCCGGCTTCACTACGAACAGACGGAAACGGCGGCGTTTCGCGCGTTTCACGCCTCGAACGCCTATCTCGGCCTGCTGCTTCTCGCCGTGGTGTTCGACGCGCTCGTGGTGTGATCGGACGCCCGGTGACGCGCGCCACACTGTTAAGACCGTTCGACGCGAAACGCACCCCGTATGACCCGAGTGGAGATCGAGTACTGCGTCCCGTGCGGCATGCTGAACCGCGCGCAGGACGTGTCGCGGGCGCTCTTAGAACAGTTCGGCGAGGGGCTCGACGAGGTCGCCCTGGTGACGGGCGAGAAGGGCGCGTTCGTCGTGCGCGCGGACGACGAGGTCGTCTTCGACAAGGCCGAAGACGAGTACGACGTCGACGCGATCGTGCGCGCCGTCAGGCCGTACGTCGGCGCGACGCCGTGACACCGACCGACGCCGACGCGTGACGCGCAGCGTCAGTCGTCCTCGTAAACCGGCCGCGCGGAGTTCGTCACCACGAGGACGCTGCTCGTCGCCATCGCGAGCGCGGCGAGCAGGGGGTTGAGCACGCCCGAAATCGCCATCGGAATCGCCACCGCGTTGTAGACGAACGCCCAGCCGAGGTTCTGCTTGAGCCGACGGTTCGTCCCGCGGGTGACAGCGAACAGCTCCGGGATCGCGGAGAGGCGGTCCTCCAGGAGGACGGCGTCCGCGGCGTCGGCCGCGAGGTCCGTGCCGCTCGCGACGGCGACGCCGAGGTCGGCCGCCGCGAGCGCCGGCGCGTCGTTGCTCCCGTCGCCGACCATGGCGACCCGCTCCGTCGCCGCGATCCGCCGGACGGTCTCGGCTTTCGCCTCCGGGGGCACCTCCGCGAAGACCTCGTCGACGGCCGGATGGGTCTCGAACCGCCGGGCGGCGGCGGGCGAGTCGCCGGTGAGCACCACGACGCGGCGTCCGCCGGTCGCGAGGTCGGTGACGACCTCTTCCCAGCCGTCGCGGACCTCGTCGCCGACGACGAGGACGCCGACGACCGACCCCTCCCAGCCGACGAAGACGGGGACGCGACCCTCGTCCCGAGCCGTCTCGCCGGCGGCCTCGAGCGACGCGGGGACCGTCCACTCCGCCCCGTCGAACAGCGACCGATGCCCGACGACGACCTCGTCGCCGTCGACTCGGCCGCGTACCCCCCTGTCGGTGACCGTCACGTCGGCGGCCGACGGAATCGGTCCGTCGGCGTCGTCGAGAACGCTCGTTCCGGCCGCCTTCGCCACGCCGCCGTCCGTCGCGAGCGTGGCGTCGCGCTCGGTTCCGCGTCGCGAGCCGGTCGGTCCCTCGTCGACGACGACTCCGTCGACGATCGCCTCGGCGATCGGGTGAGCCGAGGCGCGCTCGACCGCCGCCGCCCGGCGACGCACCTCGTCCGGCGACGCGCCGTCGGTGACGGCGTCGAGCATCCGCATCTCGCCGTCGGTGAGCGTCCCCGTCTTGTCGAGCACGACGACGTCGACGTCGGCCGCCTCCTCGAAGACGGCGTCCGAGACGATCACGATGCCGCGGCGGGCCGCGTCGCGGATCCCGGCGGCGATCGCGAGCGGCGTCGCGAGCCCGAGCGCGCAGGGACACGAGACGATGAGCACCGTGAGCCCGACCAGCGCGGCGTCGACAGGCGCCGAGCCGAGCGCGAAGGTCGCCGCCGCGCCGAGGGCGGCGACCGCGATGACGAGCGGAACGAAGGCGGTCGCGAGCTTGTCGACGAGCCGCTGGATGCCCGACCGCGAGCTCTGGATCTCCCACAGCAGCCGGACCAGCGTGTCGAGCGTGCTCGTCGCGTCCTCGCCGACGGCGACGACGACCGGCGCGTCGGTGACGACGGTCCCGCCGCGGACCTCGTCGCCCTCCCGCTTCGTCGCCGGGAGCGACTCGCCCGTGACGAGCGCCTCGTCGACGGCGGCGGTCCCCTCGACGACCGTCCCGTCGAAGGGCACGCGCTCGCCGGGCCGGACGAGGAGCCGGTCGGCCGGCTCGACCGCCTCGGCCGCGACGGTCTCGCCGTCCTCGGTACGGACGGTCCGGTCGCCGGCCGTCGCGAGCTCCGAGAGCATTCCGGTCGCGCGCCGCTTGATCAGCGACTCGTAGTGGTTGCCCGCGGTGACCACCAGAACCACGGCGATCGTCACGTCGAAGTAGAGGTCGGTGCGGCCGAGAAGGAGCGCGAGCGTGCTGTACGCGTACGAGCTGGCCGCCGCCAGCGACACCAGCAGGTCCATGTTCGGCCGCCGCGCCCGGAGGCTCACGTACGCGCCTCGCAGGATCGGGAAGCCGGTGTAAAAGAGGACGATCGAGGCGAACACCCACACCTGCGCGAACAGGTAGGTGCCGGAGACGCCGCCGAGCTCGAGGATCGGCTCGTACCCGAAGTAGGTCGGATACAGGAAGAGGACGTACCACAGCATCGCCATCATCCCGAAGAAGCCGCCGCCGATCAGGAACCGCACGACTGCGGCGTCGTCACCGGCCGGCTTCGGATCGCTCCGGTCGCTGGCGGTGTAGCCCGCCACGGAGAGGCGCTCCGGGAGCTCCTCGGCGCTCACCGCGTCGGGATCGTAGTCGACGCGGATCGTGTCCGTGGCGTAGCTCGCCGCGGCGGCCGCGACGCCCTCCTGTTCGCCGGCGGTCAGCTCGAGGAACGACTCGCAGGTCGCGCAGTGCATGCCGTCGACGTGGAGGAACGTCGTCTCGCCGTCGAAGTCGTCCGCCGGAGTCGCGTCCGGCCGACGTTCGTCGAGGTCGGCGGGGTCCGCCACGTCGTCGAGCGAGCGGGCGACCGCGAGGCAGCCGCGACAACAGTACTCGCCGTCCACGTCGGGGGCGACGTGGGGATCGTCGCCCGTGGGCAGGTCACAGAGGGTGCAGTTCGACATTGGGTTCGGGTCCGGCCTCCGACGGCGGCGCTACGCCTCCTCCGGATCCGACGCGTCCGAGGCGCCCGAACCGGGGCGGAGGCTCCCGCCGGTCGCGACCTGGAGGCTCCCCCAGATGATGAGCACGTTCACGAGCGTCACGGCGACGACGATCTCCGCCCGGTCGGCGAGGAACACCACCGCCGGGATGAGACCGCCCAACACCAGGAGCAGGGCCCGCTGGAGCGAGAATTCCATGTCGAAACGTTCGGGCCGGCGGGGATATATATCGTCCGTGTTTTCAGCCCCCGAGAACGGATAGACGTTATATATCTCTCAGTGTATAATCCGGTCCATGGGGCAAAACCAAGCCGCACACGCATCGACTGACGATGTGAGCGGTGACGAGGAGTTCGACCCGATCGGAACCCTCGCGCTAATCGGGATCTACTTCGTCATCCTGTTGCTCGCGTGGGTGTACATCTACTACATCGAGTTCCTCGGACGCGATCTGGTCGTCGTGGGGTGATCACGGATGCACATTCACGCCTACGAGAAGCTCTGGCTCGCGGCGTCGATCCTGCTCATTCTCCTGCTCATCGGCACGGTCACCTACGGCGCCGTCGGGCCGGGCGTCGCGATGGTGACCGACAGCGAGGAGCCGATCGACGCCACCGCCCTCGACGAGGACGACCGGTTCTCCGAGCCGCGCGTCGAGCAGGTCGGCGAGGACGAGTACGCGGCGTACGTCGTCGCCTACCAGTTCGCGTTCGAGCCCGACCCGATCGTCGTCCCCGAGGACAGCACGGTGACGTTCTACGTCACCTCTCAAGACGTGACGCACGGCTTCGAGGTCGTGGGGACGAACGCGAACACGATGGTGATTCCCGGCGAGGTCGCCGAGCTCACCGTCGAGGTGGACGAGCCGGGCGAGTACGGGGTCCTCTGTAACGAGTACTGCGGCGGCGGCCACCACGGGATGGAGGGCTCCTTCGAGGTCGTCAGCCAGTCCGAGTACGAAGAACAGGCCGGAGGTGACGAGGAATGAGCGAGGCGATCGAAGGCGACCGCAGCTTCGTCGACGAGTTCCCCCAGGAGGCGCGAATCGTCCGCGCCGCGCTCCTCAGCTCCTTTCTGGCGCTGGCGCTCGGCGCGCTGTTCGGTATCGTCCAGACGCTCCACCGGACCGGTATCTTCCGGGGGCTCGTCGACTCCACGGAGTACTACACCGTCCTGACCGCCCACGGGGTGTTCCTGGTGATCAGCTTCACGATATTCTTCCTCGTCGGGCTGTTCACGTGGGCGGTCGTGCGGAGCCTCGGTCGACCGCTCGTGAACATCAGGATCACGTGGACGTGGTACGCGATCATGGCGGTCGGGATGACGATGACCGGCGTCTCGATCCTCGCCGGCTTCACCGACGCGCTCGACATGAGCGCCGACGTGCTGTTCACCTTCTACGCGCCGCTGCAGGCGCACCCGCTGTTTTACGCCGGGCTCGCCGTCTTCATCGTCGGCACGTGGATCGCCGGCGCCGACTGGTTCCGGACGTGGCTCGCCTGGAAGCGCGAGCACCCCGACGAGCGGATCCCGCTGCAGACGTTCATGGTGCTGACGACGATGGCGATGTGGTACATCGCGTCGTCCGCCGTCGCCGCGTCGGTCCTGATCTTCCTGCTGCCGTGGTCGCTCGGACTCATCGAGTCGGTGAACCCCACGCTGACCCGGACGCTGTTCTGGTTCTTCGGCCACCCGGTGGTGTACTTCTGGCTGATGCCGGCGTACCTGCTGTGGTACACCGTGCTGCCCACGATCGCCGGCGGGCGGCTGTTCAGCGACCCGCTGGCGCGCGTCGTATTCGTGCTGTTCCTCCTCCTGTCTACCCCCGTCGGCATCCACCACCAGTACCTCGATCCGGGGATCGCGGAGGGGTTCAAGTTCATCTCGATGACGAACACGATGTTCCTCCTGTTGCCGAGCCTGCTCACGGCGTTCACGGTCGTCGCGAGCGTGGAGTACGGCGCGCGACAGCGCGGCGGGACGGGACTGCTCGGCTGGCTCACCGACCTCCCGTGGCGCAAGCCCGAGTTCACCGGGATGATGCTCGCGGGGCTGATGTTCGCCGCCGGCGGGTTCTCCGGGATGGTGAACGCCGGCATGAACATCAACTACATGATCCACAACACGATCTGGGTTCCGGGGCACTTCCACCTCACCGTCGGAACCGCCGTGGCGCTCACGTTCATGGCCGCGACCTACTGGATCTGGCCGCAGATCTCCAACAAGCCGATATACAGCCGACCGATCGGGCTCTTCCAGGTCGTCCTCTGGTTCATCGGCATGGCGCTGATGTCCAACGCGATGCACGCGCAGGGGATCCTGGGCGTCCCGCGCCGGACCGCGGAGCCCGAGTACTCCGGCTTCGACTACCCGGCGATGTTCGGCGGGTTCGAGGAGCTCAACGTCCAGATCGCCATCGGCGGGACGCTGCTTTTCGTCTCGACGGTGCTGTTCCTCGGGAACGTCGTCCTCACGATGGGGAACCCGCGGATCGCCGGGATCGGCGAGTCGCTGTCGCCGGCGCTGTCCGGGCCCGACGACGCCCCCTGGGTGCTCGACGACCTCCGGCTGTGGGTCGGCATCGCGCTGACGCTCGTCGTCCTCGCGTACGCGCTCCCGCTGGCGGCGATCGTCGAGCGCGGCGGGCTGCTCGGTCCGGGCGTCGACACGTACCCGGTGTGGCTCGCGCCCGCGCTCGACGCGCTCTCGGGCGCGGTGACCCCGCTCGTCGGAGCCGTCGGTGACGCCGCCGCCTCGCTCGTCGGGGTGGTCCGATGAGTGTCGACATGACCCGCGGCGGGCTCCTCGTCGCGCTCGCGGTGTTCGGCGTGATCGTCTACGAGCTCCGGACGGTGCTCGACTTCCTCGGCGTCGAGCTGCCGCTCATCCCGTACATGGGCGCCGTGTTCGCGCTCGCCGGCGTGGTGCTGTGGCTCGTCACGCTGACGGGCGGGTGGCGGGCCGAACCCGAGAGCGACGAGCCGGCGTAGCGGCGCGGCTCGTTCCCGCCGTCCCGAGCCGCGAGCGTTATGTGTCGCCCGGACAACGTCCAGTATGGACCGGACGCGCGTCACGGTGCGGTGTGCCGACTGCTCGTTCGAGGCGGGGTACGACCGGCTCCCGGCCGCGCGGGCCGCGCTCGACGACCACGAGTCGGCGACCGACCACGAGGTGACCTGGGACATCGAGTCGCTCGCCCCGGGAGTGTCGCAGGCCGGCGCCGACGCCGGCGTCTGCGGCCGCTCCGAGTGCGTCAACGAGGACTCGCCGCTCGTGAATCCCGAGCCGCCGGACCGGTAGCGCGGCGCGGACGGTCGCGGGCGGGCCGGTCTCGGGCGGCGTCACCGACCCTTTTCACCTCCCGGGGCGTCGATAGCCCCGTATGCCAACACGGACCGACCCGCTCACCTTCGGCGTGCTCGGCACCGCGGGAATCGCTCGGAAGGCGGTCATCCCGGCGATCGCGGCGAGCGACCACGCAGTCGGCGCGGTCGCGTCGCGCGACGCGGACCGGGCGGCGGCGTTCGCCGATGCGGCGTCGATACCGCGGAGCTACGGCTCCTACGAGGCCCTCCTCGACGACGACGCGCTCGACGCCGTCTACGTCCCGCTGCCGAACGGACTCCACGCCGAGTGGACGACGCGCGCGGCCGACGCCGGCCTCCACGTGCTCTGCGAGAAGCCGCTCGCCGTCGACGCGGTGGAGGCGCGGACGGTCGCGGACCGCTGTGAGGCGCGCGGCGTCACGCTGATGGAGGGGTTCATGTACCGGTACCACCCCCGGACCGAGCGAGCCCTCGAACTCGCCGAGCGGGAGCTGGAGGACGTGCGCACGGTGACCTCGACGTTCCGGTTCCCGCTGTACGACCGCCCTGACGACGTGCGACTCGACCCGGCGCTCGCCGGCGGATCGCTGATGGACGTCGGCTGTTACCCCGTGTCGCTCGTCAGGGCGGTCCTCGGCGATCCGGACCGGGCGTACGCGCACGCGAACGACACCCGGGACGCCGGCGTCGACACGGAGCTCGCGGGCGTGCTGGAGTACGCGGACGGTCGGTCGGCCCGGATCGGCTCCGGGTTCGACACGCGGCTCGTACAGCGGTACCGGATCGACGCGACGAACGGCTGGATCGCGGTCGAGCGGGCGTTCGACGCGCCCGACGACGAGCCGGTGGAGCTGACCTACGAGATCGACGGTCGGCGCGGCGTCGAGACGTTCGACCCCGTGGACCAGTACCGGCTGCAGGTGGAGCACTTCGCCGACCGCGTCGCCGACGACACCGCCCCCCTGACCGACGGCGCGGAGGCGGTCGCGAACATGCGGGTCATCGACGCGCTCGCCGAGAGCGCCGCCGAGGGCTGCCCGGTCGACGTATCGTGAAACGCGGCGGCGCGCGTCGAACCGCTCGACGAGCGGCTCGCGTCGAGCGAGCGTTTATCTGCACTCGGCACCAATAGTGTGTATAATGTCCAATACCACGGTCGGAGATTCCGAAGCGGGTGGAGACGGGAGTATCCGCGGTCCGACGTCGCTCGCCGACGGGGACGCCCTCGACGCGTTCGTCGCCGACGGGGAGGCCGCGCTCGTCGAGTTCTACACCAACGGGTGCAGCCTCTGTGACGGCATGAAGCCCGTCCTCGCGAACGTCGCCCGCGACCTCGGCGTCGACGCCGGCCTGATCAACCCGCGGGACGACCCGCCGCTCGTCGAGCGGTTCGACGTGCGGAGCGTCCCGCTGTTCGTGCTGTTCGTGGACGGCGAGCCGGTGGCGCGCCGCGCGGAGGGGTTTGTTCCCGGCGACGAGCTCGCGGCGTGGGTCCGCGAGCACGTCGAGTGAGCGGTCGCTGAGTGCCCGGTTACGGAGCGGGCGACGGGCGCGTCGCTACCGAGTCGAGGGCGAAACGGAACGGAACGGAACGGAAACGCGTCCGAACACCGGGTGAGGACGCGGCGGTAACGGTCCTACAGCCGACCGACGTTCTCGACGGAGACCGACTCGACGCCCTCGACGTCGACGAACGCCTCCTCGACCGCCTCGGTGCCGCCCGCGCCGTCGGGGACGATGACGGTCGGCAGTAGGGCGACGAGGCCGAACGCGACGTCGTCGCGCTGGAAGCCGCGGATCTTCGCGCCCTGCGGGAGCGACTCCTCCAGTCGGTCCTGGAGGTCGTCGAGGTCCACCTCGGGGCTGTTCGGCATGACCTTGATCTTGGCGGCGACGTCTCCCATGCTAGGGCCCTCGGAAGCCGCAGTCGTGACACTCGTAGAGGTTGCTCTGCTTCCGGCACTTCGCGCACCGGTGGATCGTCGCCCCGCAGTCCGGACAGGAGAACCGCGCGGCGTTCATACCGGCCACCTGAATACCACAGGAGACACACTGTCGGGTGCCCTGCGTTTCACTCTCGCTCATACACAGAACCACCACCGCGCGACTTTTAACCGTTGTTCTTTGGGGTCGGCCGCCCTGTGCCCGTCTCGCACGCGCAAGCGCCGCGGACGTCCGGCTCGTCGCTCCCCGCGTCAGCCCGCGATCAGCGGTCCGATCAGCACGCCCATCAGGTGGACCCGCCGGGCGCCGATCCGCGGCGGAACGAGCCCCAGCGCGCCGGCGACGAGGAAGACGCCGACGCCGAACGCGCCCGCGAACGCGAAGGAGACGCCGACGAGCAGCGCCAGCACGCCGATCGACAGGCGGGTGTAGTCCGCGTTCCCGACGACGCGGAGGTGGGCGTCGCCAGCGAGCAGGACGAGCGCGAAGCCGCAGGCCGCGGCGGTCCCCGCGGCGACGAGGAGGATCGGGAGCGCGAAGGGGACCTCGGCGCGGTCGATCGCGACGGTGACGCCCGTCCGCGGCGTGCCCAGCGCGACGAGCGCGAACAGCGCGAAGATCGTGTTCGCCGTGTTGGCGCCGCTCGTGGCGACGACGAACCCGCGGTCGCCCTCCGAGCGCGGGACCGCCGGCAGCGCGGCGACGGCGGCGATCGCCGCGGAGACGCCGGGAACGTAGCCGACCACCGCCCCCGCGAGCGACCCGGCGCCGGCGCTCACGCCGAGGTCCCGGCGGCCCATCGTGATCCGGGCGTCGGCCTGCGGCGGGACGCCCTCGCCGCCGAGCGCGTCGACGAGCACGGGCGCGCCGAACAGCCCCGCGAACAGCGGCGCGAGGGGCGCGAACCCGAGCGCGGCGCTCGCGAGGAACGCGAGGAACCCGCCGACTGCGGCTTGCTTCGACGACTCCGTGAGCACGAGGAAGGCGACGACGCCGGCCAGAAGCAGCGGGAGGTGCGCCCGCACCGACGGGTAGCCGCGCGCCATGGCCCACGTGATCGGGACGGCGAGGGGGACTGCGAGCGCGACCGCCAGCCCGGACCCGACCGCCGAGAGCCGGATCGCCTCGCGCCCGCGACCCGCGATCACCAGCCTGTGTCCCGGCAGCGCCGCGACCGCCGTCGCCGCGTCGGGGACGCCGAGCGCGAGCGCAGGGACGATGTCGAGGAACGAGTGGACCACGCCCGCGGCGAGCATCGCCACGCCGACGAGCAGCGGGTCGGCCGGAATCGAGGGGGCGAGCCCCGCGAGCAGCAGCGCGAAGTTGTTGGCGTGGAGTCCCGGAACGAGCCCGCTGAGCGTCCCGAGCGTCACGCCTCCACATAGAAACGCGAGCGCGGCCGCCGCGAACGCCGGGTCGACGACGGGGCGGACGAGTGCGTCCATCGCGGCGAGGTGGCCCCGGCTTGGGTGATAAGCGTGGGGTGATCGGGGACACAGCGCCGCCGCTCGACGTGCGGTGAGACGAGCGGTCGATAATCGAACTCGCTTACGCGTTCTGGGCCGCCTGCGCCTTCTTCTGAGTGACGTAGCCGGCGATCCGGTTGCGGACGCCCTTCGACTCGACGGTGGTCAGGGCCGTGACGCTCTCCTTGTTCGTCTCGAAGTCCGTGTTGAACGAGTCGGGATACTGCTCCAGCAGGACGTTCCCGAGCTGCTTGATGTACTTGGGTTTGATGGCCATACCGAGCGATACCGCCGGGCCGAACTAAAAGGGTTCGTTCCGCCGCGAGCGGCCGCGAGGCGGTATCACGGCGGCCCGTCGCGCTGCGCGGTCGCTCACGCGTCGTCGGCGCACCCGTCGACGCCCCCCCGCTTGTCCGCGAGCGCTCGCCAGCCGGTCGCCTCGTCGATGCGCGCGAACGCCTCGCGCTCGGCCGGCCCGCCGCACCGCTCGACCACGTCCGCGAAGTACGTCAGGCGGTCGAGGAGCTCGTCGGCGTCGAAGCCGGACACGTCGAGCCGCGAGGCCGCCACCGTCGCGTCGACGACCGCGCCGAAGCCGCGGTTGACCGTCGGCACGCGCTCGTCGCGGGTCCCGCTCTCGACCGGATCGAGCGCCCACGTCCGGACCGTGGTGTCCCCCTCTGTCTCGCGTCCGACCTCCTCGACGGTCACCTCGACCCACGCGTCGGCCGTCGGAAGTACGGGGTCGTCCGCCTCGCGGACCGTCAGCGCGGCGTCGACGAACGTCCGGGGATCCGTCGTGAACTGGACGACGCCGCCGCCGCGCTCGGTGAAGTTCCGCCACGTCCGCGTGCGTCCGTAGGTCCGCGCAGTCACGGGGGCGTTGGGCTCGGCCGGCGCGTGGAGCCCGAGCGCCGCGACGTTCCAGCGGCCGTTCGGGCCGAGCGTCGTCACGACCGACTCGGTGACGCCGCGGAGGGCGACCGGCCAGCCGTCGGGGGCGGAGGCGACGCCCTCCCGGTCGGCGGCGTTCCCGTCGCTCACGGCGCCACCCCCGCGCCGCGTCGGAGCGCGACGTACAGGGCCGCGCAGGTGAGGTCCGCGGTCGTCCCGGGGTTGATCCCCTCGTCGACGAACGCCGTCGCCAGCGCCTCGGCGGCGTCGAGGTCGGCCCCGTGGACCGCGGCGACGTCGAGGTCGGCCGCGACGGCGAGTCCGTCGGTGCCGATCCCCGCTCCGTCGAGGAGCGCGGCGGCCCGAGCGCTCGCCTCGCGGGCCGTCTCGGGGCCGTGGGTCGCGGCGACCAGCGTGTCGGGCTCGGCCGCGAGCAGCCCGAGGAACGCCCGCGCGGCGCGGTCCGTCAGCGGTCCCGTATCGGTCCGGATCCACTCGGCGGCGCGGAACGTCCGCGGGAACCCCCCGACCCACTCCTGTGCGTTGCGATCGGGGACCTCGTCGGGATCCCCCGAACCGTCGGAACGGGCCGAGATCGCCATCACGTCCCGGAGCGTCATCGCCCGCTCGCGGAGCGCTGGCGCCGCGTCGCTCCCGCGACGCACGTCGAGGTCGGTCGCGCCCGCGGGAGGGTCCGCGACCGCGACGTCGACGTGCTCGAACGCGCGGTAGAACGCCACCGCGTCGTCGACGGTCGTCTCGCGGGTCACGCGGTCGACGGCGGCGGGGGTGAGGGAGGAGGGCGGACGGTCCGCGGACGGGTCGTCGCCCGCGACGGTCGCGCGGAGCAGCGGGACGAGGAGCAGCAGACAGCCGAACTGCGTGTTCGTCCCCGCGCGGTCGGCCATCCCCGCCACCGCGCGCTCGAAGGCGTCGCCGACGGACGCCTCGCCGCTCCCGGCCAGTTCGAGCCCCTCGCGGGCGCCGACCGCGCCGCCGAGGAACGACTCGAACCGGAGGTCACCCAGGTCCCGCCGGCGGTCGACGTTGCCGGGCTTGGGGGTGCCGGCGACTTCGAGCAGGAGCGCGAGGGTCGCGTCGTCGACCGGGTCGCGGTCGGTTCCGCGGCCGTCCGGGCTGTCGTCCGCGACGTCGCCCGTCGCGTCGTCGCGCGTCACGGCGACGCCCCCGGTCGTCCCGCCCACTCGCCGACCGACAGCTCGCCGTCGCGCCACGCGCGAACCGCCTCGGCGACGCGCGCGAGTTCCGCGGGGCGCTCCGTCGGCCGTCCGACGCTGACGGCGTCGGCCCCGTGGGCGGCGTACTCGGCCACCGTCTCGCGGCCGCGGACGCCGTTGTTGGCGATCACGGTGAGGTCGGCTCGGGCCGCCTCGTCGTCCGTCCTCGGGCCCGCGTCGGCGTCCGCGGTCAGCTCCCCGACCACGGCCTCCGAGTCCATCGCGTCGACGTGGAGCCAGTCCGCCCCGGCTTCCGCGACCGCGTCCGCGACGGCGACGAGGTCGACGCCGGGGACCTCGGCGCGGACCTTCACGCTCGTCGTCGCGCCGGCCTCGGCCGCGGCGGCGACGTACTCGGCGAGTCGGCCCGGATCGCGGAGGAGGGACTCGCCGCAGCCGACCGCCCGCAGCTCCGGCTGTCGGCAGTGCGCGTTGATCTCGCAGACCGCGTCCCGCTCGGCGCAGCGCATCGCAGCCTCGCCGACCGGCTCGACGGTCGCGCTCCGGACGTGGACGCCGGGGCGGACCGGCGCGTCGGAGAGCCGGTCCAGCTGCCCGTCGATCCACGCGAGCGGGTCCTCTGGGAGAAACTCCGACCGCCCGCGGTCGACGAGGTCGCGCGCGGCCGCCCGACTCGACGGGTCGAGCGCGATCCCGCCGAGCACCGCGGCGTCGACGTGGGGGGCCGCGGCGCGCGCCCAGTCCGCGTCGGCCGCGCCGCTGAGGCTGGCGGCGACGAGGAACGGAGCCGAGCCAGCGTCTCCGTTCGTCGTCACTCAGTCACCTCCGCGTCCGTAGTCGTCGCCTCCGTGGTCGTCGCGTCCGTCACCGCCGCCAGCGCGCGCTCGCAGGCCCGGGCGACGCGTTCGGCGTCGTCCGGGTCGTCGATCCGGGTGTCGGTGCGCTCGACGTGCCGATCGGGGAGGTCGGTCGGGTCGGCCGCATCGAGGACGAACGCGTCCGCGAACGGGTACGCGTCGGCGACGCCCGCGGTCGACGGCTCGCGGCCGACGCCGGCCATCAGGTCGGCCGCCGGGCCGGAGAAGACCTCGTCGCCGACGAACGGCGAAACGGCGACGATTGGGGAGTCGGCCAGCGCCGCCTCGAACCCGGGGAGCGCGAGCATCGGGCCGATGCTCGTCACCGGGTTCGAGGGGCCGATCACGACCGGGTCGGCGAGCGCGTCCAGCACGGCGTCGGTCGGTTCGGCGTCCTCGGCGCCGCGGAACTCGACGTCGGCGACGGCGGGCTCGCCGCGGCGGGCGACCCAGTACTCCTGGAAGTGCATCGTCTCGCCGGCGGCGGTGTGGACCAGCGTCGCGACCGGGTCGTCGGACATCGGGAGGAGTTCGACGGAGAGACCGAAGGCGTCCGCGAGGAGGCTGATCGCCTCGGTGAGCGTGCGCCCCTCGTCGAGCAGGCTCGTGCGCGTGACGTGGACCGCGCGGTCGCGGTCGCCGATCTCCATGAACTCGCCGACGCCGGAGAAGCGCCGCCAGCGAGCGATCTCGCGGCCGGTCGTCTGCACGTCGGCGTCGAGGTACCGGGGGGTCGTTCCGAGACCGATCTCCTCGGCGAGCCGGCGCAGCTCCGCGTGGGTCGCGGTCGTGTCGTCAGCGATCCCCCACCACGTCTCGCGGTCGAGGACGTCCCCGCCGGCGAACAGCACGGTGTCGACGTCGGGACAGACGAGGTGACCGCCGAGCTCGACGTCGTCGCCCGTGTTGGCGACGACCGTCACCGCTCCGGGGTCCCACACGCGGGTCGCCCCGTCGAGGAGCTTCGGCGTCCCCGTGCCGCCGGCGAGCAACGTGACCATACCCGCGAAACGCGGGCGACGGATTTGTATCCTCGCCTCCGCGGTGACGCGCGTCGGCGAGCGGTCTGGCAGACCGGAGAGACGGACGCGTCGCTCGCGCGTGGAAGCGGACTGAGGGGAGTAAGCCCCCTTCGGTTCGTCCCGACATTCGGCTGAGCGTCCGCGCCGTGGCCGGACTACCTTGTGGCGCGGACTTGCACCGGCGAGGATTCGCCGTTCCATCCGTTCCCGCCCGTCGACCCTCGTCGGGTTAACTCCCTTCCCTCACGGGTCGGTTCGCTCGACTCATCGGTCGGGGCGGGGGGTGTCGTTGCTGTTCCAGAGCCAGCCGTCTCCGACTCCGGGCGTGTGCCCGGTCGCCCGTCCGGCCGGTGGGGGGACTTTCCTCATGCCAGAGGCACGGGAGTCGGGCTCCCTCTGTCCGATCCGACGTTGCTCCCGGTCGCGAATAAGGGATCCGGTCGGACGGTCGAGAGACCGCGGCCGGGCGAAGGCGACGGCGATCCGGAGAGACCACCGCCGCTCGATCCGGAATGACGGCGACCCGATCCGTGGTAGCCGGGACCCAACCTGCAGTAGCCGCGACCCAATCCGTGGTAGCCGCGTCCCAACCTGCAGTAATTGCAACCTAATCGACGGCGATCACGCCCCGTTACGCCGGCCACGTCGGCAGAAGCCGAGGCGAATCCGTGGGCTACCGTGCGACAAATTCGCAAGGGAAGCGTTCAAGTCGTCACGAGCGTAATGGACACTCATGTCTGAGGCTCAGACCGTTCAGCTGTCGTACGACGACGGCGCTCGAGCGGTCGAACTCGCGCGGGAGGCGGTCGAGTCGTTCGTCCGACACGGACAACGCGAACAGCCCGGAAGCATGCGCGAGGCGTTCTACGCCCGCACCGGCGCATTCGTCAGACTCGAATCCACCCGGGGCCGCGGTCGGCTCCGCGGCTGTGCCGGCGCGTGGGAGACGTCGGACCAGCTCGGTCACGCCATCGTCGAGGCCGCGATCAAGGCCGCCTCCGACGACTCCTGCGGCTCCGAGGTCGAACCCAAGGAGCTCGACAACATCACCGTCTCCGTGTTCGTCGTCTCGAACACCGTGCTCACCAACGACCCCCTCGCCGACCTTAAGATCGGCACCCACGGCGTCGCCGTCGACGGCGGCAACTCGCACGGCTGGCTCTACCCCACGGTCCCCGTCGAGAACAGCTGGTCGGGCGCCGAGTTCCTCTCGCGCGCCTGCCGGAAGGCGAAGCTCGCCCCGAACGCCTGGGACGACGACGAGACGATGGTGACGCTCATCGAGGGACAGGTGTTCCGAGAGCGCGCCGACGGCGGCGCGGTCGAGGAGCTGTAACCGCCCGAGGCCGACCCGTCAGTTTCCGTTCCTACTCGTCCGTCCCGTAACCGACCGCCTGCGCGTCCGCGAGCGCCCGCTCCGCCGCGGCCGCGAGGTCGAACGCGTCGTCGGCGACGACCTCGCCGTCGCGGATCACCGGCTCCATGAGCGACTCCGCGTCCGCGGGACCCGAGCGGTCGGCGAGCCCGACCGCGTGCGCGCCGTCGGCGGTGCGGTACACCGCCTTCGCCCCCGAGAGCTTGCCACGCTTGGCGGCCGGCTCGCCCTCGACGGTGACCACGTCGAGCGCGAAGTCGACCGGGTCGGCGTTCGAGACGTAGCCGCCCACGCCGAACCCGTCGACGACGTCCCGCAGCTCGCGGAGGTCGGTCGGGTCGAGCCCGCCGGAGACGTACACGTCGACGTCGGCGTGGCCGCGGGCGTTCAGCTCCCACGTCACCTCGCGGACGATGTGTCTGAAGTCGCCGCGACGCGAGCCGGTGGTGTCGAGCCGAATTCCGTCGAGCCGGTCGCCGAGCGCCGCGACCGCCCGGAGCGTCTCGTCGACCTCGTCGGAGTAGGTGTCACACAGGGCGATCCGCGGGACCGCCTCGTCGACGGCCTCGTCGAAGGCGCGCCACGCGGCCTCCTGCTCGCCGCGGCCGAAGCAGATCGCGAGGGCGTGCGGCATCGTCCCCGAGGCCTCGCGGCCGAGCAGGTCGCCGGCCGCGACGTGCGAGAAGCCGTCGAACCCGCCGACGAGCGCGGAGCGCTCCACCGCCGCCGTCATCGCGGGGTGGACGTGGCGCGCGCCGAACGAGAACACCGACGCGTCCGGCGCGGCGACCCGGCAGTCGAGCGCGGCGGTCGCCATCCCGGAGGCGTGCGAGAGGAACCCCAGGAGCGACGTCTCCAGCCGCGCGAACGTCAGGTACGGGCCCTCGATCCGCATCACTGGGCCGCCGTCGAACAGCCGCCCCTCCGGGATCGCGTCGACGTCGACGTCGCGGCCCGAGAGCAGCGCGACGGCGTCTTTCAGCCCCGCGAACAGCTCGAAGTCGCCGTCGGGGAACTGGTCGGCGGTCACCTCGGCGACGACCCGCGGGTTTCGCCCCGCGTGCGCCAGCGCGGCCTCGGTCCGCTCGAAGTACGCGTCCGTCGCCCGGCCCTCGCGGATCGCGGCCGCGTCGACGATGTCGAACTCGGTCATACGCGAAGTACGCCCGCGAGGGAGGAAAAACGGTCCGGCTCCCGCGCCGACCCGGCGGCGACCCGAGGCGTCCGGCGTCCCCGTCCGCGCGTCCGCCGCCGCCGACGCCGACTCAGTCCCGCGGCGCGAGGAGCGACACCGCCGCCAGCACGCCGAGAAGGGCGGCGACGACGCCGAACCCGGGAACTCCGTCGTCGGTCGAGCCGTCCGGCTCGGACGACACGTCGTCTCCGTCTGCGCCGTCGTCGCCGTCGTCCCCGTCGCTCCCTTCGTCGCCGTCGTCCCCGTCGCTCCCGTCACCGTCGCTCCCGTCGTCCCCGTCGTTTCTGTCGTCGGTCGAGGGGAGTTCGAGGTCGGCGTCGGGGCGCAGTTCGAGCACGCCGGCGGGCTCGGGCGCGTGGGTGATCGTCACGGTGGTGCCGTCCCGCTCGACGCCGTAGGCGCCGGGGAAGTCGCCGTCGTCGATCTCGTACACCTCGCCCTCGTCGTGGGCGGCGTCGCCGTGGGCGGTCAGCATCTCCAGGTACGTCTCGCGGAAGTCCGCGGCGTCGGCGTCGGTCTGCCACTCCGTCACCCACACGTAGCCGTCGCGGGCGTCCTCGCCGTCGCCGTCGCGGTACGGGTAGAGCTCGTCGCCGGCCCAGCCGTCCGTCGACTCGTGGGCGTAGTTGTAGTTCGCGCGGGTCCGGAGCTCCTCGTCCGGCTGCGTGTGGATCCGGACGTTCTCCTGGGCGCTCTCCCCGGGTTCGAGCACCGGGTGGCCGTACTCGAGGCTCTGGTACCAGAACATGACGAACATCGAGGCCTCGCCCGCCGTCTCGGCGCCGTCGGCGCCCTGGTCCGGGTACGTCTCCCAGTCGCCGGTCGCCGCGTCCTCGAACTCCACCTCGCGGGTCTCGTAGTCGGGGTTCCGGTGGATCACCTCGGCGGTGCTCTCCGGCGGTTCGGTCATCGCCTCGTCGACCGCGTCCCAGCCCTCCTCGTCGACGAGCTCCTCGACGTACAGCGCGCCGTCGGAGTACGGCTGGAGCACGGTCTGGAGGATGCCGAAGTTGTAGTCGGCGCCCGACCCGCCTCCACCGCCGTCGTCGGGCCCGTCGAGACAGCGCCAGTCGTCGTCGGCACAGCGGGCGGCGTACAGCTCCTCGACGTGAACGGCCTCCCCCTCGACGATCCCGTCGACCGCGAGGTCGCCGTCCTGCGTGGTGCCCACGTAGCGGGGTCGCGTGAGGTCGTAGTACTGGTCTTGCATCGCGTGGACGAGCTCGTGTGCGAGCGTCGAGGAGTCGACCTGCACCTCGTCCTCCTCGCCGTCGGCGACGACGAGGACGATGCGGTCCTCGGACGGCGAGTAGAACCCGGAGACGGCGCCGCCGAACACGGAGTCGATCTCGTCGTTCGCGTCCTCGTCCTCGCCGACGACGAACAGCGCCTCCCACACCTGGTCGTTCCAGCGCCGGAACTCCTCGCCGGACGAGTCGTTCTCGTCGGTGACGCCGGTGGACTCGTTCGAGAACTCGGACCGCGTCACCGTCTCGACCGGCACGTCCTCCCGGAACGGCCGCTCGCGGAGGTGTTCGACGCGCGCCATCGTGAGGTGCGTCAGCGCCTCCAGCTCCGACTCGTTCAGCCCGTCGCTCTGGTTGAACGAGAGCTCCTCCTCGTAGTGGGTGCCGTTCCAGCAGCCGACGAGCTCGGTGTCGTTGCCCGTCTCGCACTCCTCGGCGGTGGCGCTGTGTGCGTTGCCCCCGTCGGCGACGTCGGCGGGTCCGGTCGGTCCGGCGGCGACGCCGCCGGCGGAGAGCGCGAGGAGGGCGATCGCGGCGACGACCGAGAGGGTGAGAACCCGTCGCATAGGGTCGATTACGCCCGGTCCGGTAAGTAGTTTGTCGCTCTGGGGGCGACGGGCCCCGAGTCCGGGTTCCGCTTTTGTCCCTCGACGTCCAAGGTCCGGCCATGCCGTACGATCCGAGCGAGACCGCGGTGATCGTCGTCGACATGCAGAACGGATTCTGTCATCCCGACGGGAGCCTGTACGCCGAGCCGAGCGAAGCGGCGATCGAGCCGGTGGCGTCGCTGGTCGAGCGGGCCCGCGACGCCGGCGCGAGCGTCGTCTACACTCGCGACGTCCACCCGCCGGAGCAGTTCGCGGAGACGCACTACTACGACGAGTTCGACCGCTGGGGCGAGCACGTCGTCGAGGGGACGTGGGACGCCGAGATCGTCGAGGGGCTCGACGTGCGCGAGGACGACCACGTCGTCGTAAAGCACACGTACGACGCGTTCTACCGAACGGACCTGGAGGGCCACCTCGACGCCCACGGAATCCGCGACCTCCTGATCTGCGGGACGCTCGCGAACGTCTGCGTCCTTCACACGGCCGGCAGCGCCGGGCTCCGCGACTACCGGCCCGTCGTCGTCGAGGACGCGCTCGGCTACCTCACCGAGGAGCACCGGGAGTACGCCGTCGACCACGCGGACTGGCTGTTCGGCGAGACGACGGCCCGCGAGGCCGTCGCGTTCGAGGGGGCGTAGTTCGCGGGCACTCCACCTCCGTGTCGTTATCAGCCGCGTGAATCGGCGTGTAACCCTTTTCACCCCCGCCGGGAACGGTCGCGCATGGAGCTCTCTCGACGCGGCATACTCGGCGGGGTCGGGGCCGCGCTGGCCGTCGGCGCCGTCGGGTTCGCTGGAGCGACGGCGGTGGCGGACGGCGACGCCCTCGACGGCGGCCCCGGATCGGACGGCGGCGGACCGGGCGACGAGGCGGTCGGCGAGGCGGACGACGGGGACGAAGCGGACGGTGCCGTCGACGCGGACCCGGACGCCCCGTTCGAGGCGCGCCTGCTTCGCGACGGCGACGACGACAGGGGGCTGTTCGACGCGAGCGACCTCGACCGGGTGGAGGGCGTCCGCGAGGAGGGCGACGAGCACCTCGTGTACGCGGCGCTCGGGGACGACGGCGTCGACGCGTTCCAGGGGGAACTCGAGGCCTCCGGCGTGGCCGACGAACCGGGGCGGTTCGTCGTGTCGATGGCCCTCGACGGGACCGAAGTCAGGCGGGTCGAGCTGGACGAGTCGACGGTGGCGGCGCTCACCGACGAGGAGTGGGGCGGCGTGTTGACGCTCCCGTTCGACGAGCGACGGGTCGCGGAGTCGGTGTACGAGTCGCTGGCCGACGCCTGAGCGGCGCCGGCGCCGTCGGGGGAACACGGTTATGCCCCTCGCGACCCTCCCGAGAGCCATGAGCGACGTCGGAGACGCGGCGGACGACGTCGGCGGCGAGACGAGCGGCGACGAGGCGAGCGGCGGCGAGACGGACGACGAGTCGACGGAGACCGCCGAGGTCGCCGGTCGCCCGTGTCCGCTGTGTTCGACGCCGATGTATCACCGTCACTGCAAGTACGTCTGCCCGGCGCACGGTGTCGTCTACGACTGCAGCGACACGTTCTACTGACCGACTTCGAGCGACTGTCGGACGTCCATCGGGGCTGTGCCAACTGTTATGTTCTTGGAGTCCGACCTGTATTCTATGATCGGCGACCCGCTCTCGACCCTCCTCGCCGGCCGTCAGGGGTCAGCATGGTAGAGCAGACACAGGTTGCCCGCGGGAAGCGGATCCAGCGTCGAACCGGGAAGACGTTCCACGTCGCGACCCGGCTGCTCCCGAAGCGGATCCGCCACCCGACGTACGTGCTGTACGGATTCTTCCGGATCGCCGACGAGATCGTCGACGCCGAGGACACCGCACCGCCGGCCGAACAGCGGGCGGAGCTCGACCGGCTTCGGCGGGCCGCCCTCGGGGAGGAGCCGACGGACGATCCCGTGTTGGACGCGTTCGCCGCGGTCCGGGAGGAACACGGGATTCCGGGCGAGGACGTCGACTCGTTCGTCGACGCGATGGCGAGCGACGTCGACACCGACCGGTACGAGACGTACGACCGGCTGGAGGCGTACATGGACGGCTCCGCGGCCGCCGTCGGACGGATGATGACGGCGATCATGGACCTCGACCCCGAGACCGAGGCGGCGGCGCTCCCGCACGCGACCAGGCTCGGCGAGGCGTTCCAGATGACGAACTTCATCCGGGACGTCCGCGAGGACGTCGTCGAGCGCGACCGGATCTACCTCCCGCTCGAGACCCTTCGACGCCACGGGGCGAGCGCGGAGCAGCTCCTCAGGCTGGAGTTCGACGAGAACGTCGCGGCCGCGATCCGCGAAGAGCTCGTTCGGACCGAGCGGCTCTACGAGGAGGGCGTCGCGGGGATCAAGTACCTCCCCGCGGACTGCCAGCTGGCGGTGTTGCTCGCGGCGGTGCTGTACGCGGACCACCACCGGCTCGTCCGCGACCTCGGCTACGATACGGTGTCGACGACGCCCGAGCTCTCGTTCGCCCGCAAGCTCTCGCTGCTCGTCCGGACGCGCTGGAAGTGGCAGTGGAACAGGGACCCCGAGGCGGTGTTCTACGAGGTGTGTCACGGCTTCGGCGGCGG
The DNA here is from genome assembly GCF_034497445.1 of Halorubrum sp. AD140. Lineage (NCBI taxonomy): Archaea > Methanobacteriati > Methanobacteriota > Halobacteria > Halobacteriales > Haloferacaceae > Halorubrum > Halorubrum sp. AD140. The sequence continues at coordinate 32,414 of NZ_JAXRUU010000008.1, read as the reverse complement.
TCGCGAGCGTCGCGAGCACGGCTCGCACGGTCCCCGCGTCGCGCACTCCGACTGAGCGGGGGCCGGGAGAACCGAGTGAACCGATCCCGCTTCGTCGGCCTCGCGCTGTTCGCGTTCGGGCTCGTGTTCCTGTCGTTCGTCGTCCGCGGCACGACCCGGCTCGTCGCGTCCTACGAGCTGGCCGTGGCGCTGTCGGCGCCGATCCTCTTCGCCGCCGCCGGGTTGCTGGCGGTCCTCGTCGCCCTCGCGACGCTGGACGTGACCGGGGTTCGGCGACTGGAGTGACCGGGGTTCGGCGACTGGAGTGACCGGGATCCGCTCCCGCCCCTCGCACTCACGGGTGCGCCGAGTCGGAACGCCCTTTTGACCGCGGCTCGGAGGGGGCGCATGGACGTACGAACCGTCGCCGACCTCTCGCCGGCCGAGCGGCGCGCCTTCTTCGAGCGCGACGCCGGCGTCGACGCGGTCCGCGACGACGTGACCGAGATCGTCGACAGCGTGCGCGAGGAGGGCGACGTCGCGCTTCGGGAGTTCGCCGAGAAGTTCGACGGCGTGACCGTCGGCAACATCGACGTGACCGACGACGCCGAGCGCGCGCACGCCGAGCTCGACGACGCGAACGACCCGGTCCTCGACGCGGTGCGCGAGGCCGCCGCCAACGTCCGCGAGTTCCACGAGCGGCAGCGCCCCGAGGATTGGCGCGACGACTTCGGCGGCCGAGAGCTCGGGCGCCGGTTCCGCCCGATCGACCGCGCGGGGGTGTACGTGCCCGGCGGCGCGGCCGCGTACCCCTCCAGCGCGCTGATGGGAGTCGTCCCCGCGACGGTCGCGGGCGTCGACCACGTCGCCGTCGCGACGCCCCCGGCCGAGGACCTCAACCGGGTCACGCTCGCGGCGATCCACGAGGCGGGCGCCGACGCGGTGTACCAGGTCGGCGGCGCGCAGGCGATCGCCGCGCTCGCGTACGGCACGGAGACGGTGACGCGCGCGCAGAAGGTGGTCGGCCCCGGCAACAAGTGGGTCACCGCCGCGAAGGCGGTCGTCCAGGGAGACGTCGAGATCGACTTCCTCGCGGGACCGAGCGAGGTGCTCGTGCTCGCCGACGGGACCGCCGACCCCGACCTCGTCGCGAGCGACCTGGTCGCGCAGGCGGAACACGACCCGAACGCCTCCGTGGTGGCGGTCACCGCGGACGCCGAGCTCGCCGAGGCGGTGGCGGACGCGGTCGACGCGCAGGCGGCCGGGCGCGAGCGCGAGGAGACGATTCGCGCCGCCCTCGACAACGACGCCTCCGGCGTCCTCCACGCGCGGTCGATGCCCGAGGCGGTGCTGTTCGCCGAGGAGTACGCGGCCGAGCACCTCTCGATCGTCGCCGACGACGACGAGGCGCTGTTGGACCGGATCGCGAACGCCGGCTCCGTCTTCCTCGGGCCGTACTCGCCCGTGGCCGCCGGCGACTACGCGACGGGGACGAACCACGTGCTGCCGACGAACGGCGGCGCGAAGCGCTACGGCGGGCTCTCGGTGGACACCTTCCTGCGGTCCTCGACCGTCCAGCGGCTCGACCGCGACGCGCTCGACGACCTCGCCGACACGATCACGACCCTCGCGGAGGCCGAGGGGCTGGAGGCGCACGCCGAGAGCGTCCGGAAGCGGTTCGAGTGAGGGGCCCGAACGGACCCGGTCCGCGGTCGCTTCCCTTCGTGCTCGCTTTCCTCCGTGATCGCCTCCTTCCAGGGTCGTCTCCTTCCGCGGTCGGACGACGTTGCACTATATAGCGGTACTCTCCGAACGTTCGGGCCCATAGGACGCACGAGTGGGACCGAGTATCAAGAGAACAACGGTCGGGAATAGACTGGACGGATCGGCGCTATATAGCTCATAGCAGGCTTATTGAGGCTGAATTCGGATGGTTAGGACACATGGTGGAAAACACCGGTGAACGATCTGGGTCGAGTTCGAGGCGGCGGTTCCTCAGCATCGGCGGAGCGGCGGCGATCGCGGGGCTGGCCGGCTGTTCCGGCGGGGCGAGTGAGGATGACTCCGATGGCGGCTCGGAGGACGGCGGAGGCGGCGGCTCCGGCGACTCGATGCTCTCCGATTCCTTCGACCCAGAAGAGCCGAACTGGGAGGAGAACAACTACCTCTCTTCGCTCCTCATCGACGAGGGGTACGAGCGCGGCAGCCGCACGGACTTAGAGAGCATGGGGGACCGCGACGTCGACGAGGTCCCGCACGGCGAACCCGTCCGCGAGGCGCCGGAAGACGAGAGCGAGTGGCTCGAGCCGGAGACGCTCGTCTTCACCGAGAGTCCGAGCGAGGACGTTCAGGGGCGCTACGAGGAGGACTTCGAGGCGGTCTTCGAGCGGATCGAAGAGGAGACCGGACTGCCGGTCGAGTACAACCGGGTGGACAACTACGCCGCCTCCGTCGAGGCGATGCGCTCGGAGCGGGCCCACATCGCGAACTTCTCGACGGGGACCACCGCGTTCGCGGTGAACCTCTGTGGCGCGGTTCCGTTCGCGGCCGGCATCGACGGGGACGCGTTCGGCTACCGCCTGTTCGCGACGACCCGGGCCGACGCGGACGACATCCAGAGCGTCGAGGACTTCGCGAACGACGACGTCCGCATCGCCCACGCCGAGGAGGCGTCGAACTCCGGCCACCAGGCGCCGTCGGCGCTCTTCGATCAGTACTTCGACGTGACCGCCCACGAGGACTACGAGGTCAACTTCTCCGGCGACCACTCCGCGACCACCCGGGGCATCGCGGCCGGCGACTACGACGCCGGGCCGATCTGTTCGACCTGTTTCCTCGACACCGTCGAGGCGGAGAGCGACCTCAGCTTCGACGACTTCAAGGTGGTCTGGGCGTCCGACCCGTTCCCCAACGGACCGATCGCGTACCGGTACAACCTCCACCCCGATATCGCCGAGGGGATCCAGGCGGCCTGGCTCGACTCGGACTTCGAGGGGACCGCGTACGCCGACCGCACCGGGTACGCGGTGTTCGAACCCATCGAGTACCGGCGTCACTGGTACGACATCATGGTCATCCAGGAGTACAACGGCGTCGAGTACACCGAAGGATCGCTGAGCGAGTGACCAGTCGATGACCCTGGACGTGACCGACCTTCGGAAGACGTACCCGACCGGCGACGAGGCGCTGAAAGGCGTCGATCTCGCGGTCGACGGCAGCGAGACGACCGCGATGATCGGTCCGAGCGGGGCCGGGAAGAGCACGTTCATCCGGTGTGTCAACCGGCTCACGGAGCCCACCGGAGGGACGGTCGAACTGGACGGGACCGACCTGACCGCGCTCGACGACGACGGGCTCCGCGAGGCCCGTCGCGACATCGGGATGATCTTCCAGGAGTACAACCTAGTCGAACGGCTCACCGTGATGGAGAACGTCCTCACCGGGCGGCTGGGGTACGTCTCCGCCTGGCGAGCGTTTCGGCGGTCGTTCCCTCCGGAGGACATCGAACGCGCGTACGAGCTTCTGGAGCGCGTCGGGCTGGGCGACATGGAGAACAAGCGCGTCGACGCGCTGTCGGGCGGGCAGCGCCAGCGGGTCGGCATCGCCCGCGCGGTCGTCCAGCAGCCGAAGATCCTCTTGGTCGACGAGCCGACCTCGAGTCTCGACCCAGAGACGTCGAGCACCGTGATGCGACTGCTCACCGACATCGCGGCCGAGCGCGAGGTCCCCGTGTTAATAAACATCCACGAGGTCGACCTCGCGATCGAACACGCCGACCGCATCGTCGGGCTCCACGACGGCGAGCTCGTCTTCGACGGGCCGACTGACGAGCTCGACGACGCGGCGCTCGACCGCGTCTACCGCGGCGGCGAATCACCCGGGTCGAACGCGTCGCGCTCGACGTCCGAAGCGGATGATGGCGGAGGAGTCGCCGACCGCGTCGACCGAGACGGCGCGGTGGGGGACGGCCGGCCGCTGGACGGGCCGGCGTCGAGGGGCCCCTGAGATGGCGACGGAACGTCGCAGCTGGCGACGACCGACGGCGTTCGGCCGCCGGGAGTTCAAGTGGGCCACGTACGTCGGACTCGTCGCCTTCTTCCTCTGGTCCGCGTGGGGGATCGGCGCCGATCCCGCCCGGATCGCCCAGGGGATCGGCAGTGGGCTGACGCTGCTCGGTGACTTCTTCCCGCCGGAGGCGACGCCGCGACAGTCCCAGCGGATCGTCGACAAGATGTTCGAGAGCGTCGCCATGGCGATGGTGTCGACCGTGACCGGGATCGCCCTCAGCATCCCCGTCGCGTTCATGGCCGCGGAGAACCTCTCGCCGCGGCCGCTGTACTACCTCAACCGCGGGTTCATCTCCCTCTCGCGGGCGCTCAACGTCATCATCGTCGCCATCCTCGTCGTGAAGGCAGTCGGGCTCGGCCCGCTGGCCGGCATCATCACGATCACGTTCAAGACGGTCGGCTTCTTCGCGAAGCTGCTCGCCGAGGACATCGAGGACATCGACATGGGGAGCGTTGAGGCGGTGCGCGCGACGGGTGCGTCGCCGGTCCAGACGCTGATCTACGGCGTCGTCCCCCAGATCATCCCGCGGTTCGCGGGGCTCAGCGTCTACCGCTGGGACATCAACATCCGGGCGTCGACCGTCGTCGGGATCGTCGGCGCGGGAGGGATCGGCTCGGTCCTCCTCACCGCGTTCAACCGGTACTCCTACCAGTACGTCACCGCCATCCTCGTCGCGATCATCGCGGTCGTCCTCGTCGCCGAGGGAGTGAGCGCGGTCGTCAGACGGAGGTACCAGTGATGGCCGGGATCGACGCCGAGCCGACGTGGGGCCGGTTCGACCGGCGGCGACGGATCGGACGGTTCCTCGGCGTGCTCGTGGCACTCGTCGTTTTCGTCGCGTCGTGGGAGTTCCTCGACATGGGGATCACCAACGTCGGGACCGTCCCCCGCGAGGTCGGCGACCTGCTCACCCGGATGTACCCGCCGGACGTGGCGTACGCTCCCGAGATCGTCGGACCGCTGATCGAGACCGTCCACATCGCCGCGCTCGGCACCGTCGGCGCGCTCGTGCTCACGATTCCCGTCGCGCTGCTCGCCGCCGAGAACACGACGCCGAACGCGGCGACTTACTGGCTCGGGAAGCTGATCGTGACGGTGAGCCGGTCGGTGAACACGATCATCTGGGCGCTGATCTTCGTCGTCGTGTTCGGGAGTGGCCCGCTCGCGGGCGCCGTCGCCATCGCGTTCCGGTCGATCGGATTCCTCGGCAAGCTGCTCGGCGAGGAGATAGAGGAGATCGACTTCGGACAGGTCGAGGCCGTCCGCGCCGCGGGCGCCTCCCCGGCGCAGGTGTTGACCTACGGGATCCTCCCTCAGGTCAAGCCGGCGCTCGTCGGGCTCAGCGTGTATCGCTGGGACATAAACGTTCGCGAGTCGACGATCCTCGGGTTCGTCGGCGCCGGCGGCATCGGCGTCGAGCTGTTCCGCGCGGTGAACGCGTTCGCCTGGCAGTCCGTCGCGATGATACTGATCATCATCCTCGGTGTCGTCTTCGTGAGCGAGGCGCTCTCGGCGTACACCCGGAGGCTCACCCGATGAACGGACTCCGCTCGGGCGCGTCCGACGCGCTGCTCTTCGACATGGACGGCGTGGTCCTCGACGGCTGGGGGACCGACGACGCGGTTCACAGTCGCGCGCTCGAGGACGTCCTCGAGCAACGGGAGATGGGGGTGACCGGCGACCTCCGACGCTCGCTCGAAACGTACGAGTACGACGACGATTTCCGCGCCGCCTGCGAGGAGCTCGGCGTCGACTCCGCGACGCTCTATCGGGCGCGCGAAGAGCGCAGCGCGAAGCGCGCCGTCGAGCGGCTCGCGGCCGGAGCCAGACGCCTCTGTCCCGACGTCGACGCGCTCGATGAGCTGGCCGACCGGACGCCCATCGGGCTGGTGAGCAACAACTACCACCCGACCGTCGAGTTCGTCGTCGACCACTTCCAGCTCAACACGTTCGAGTTCGTCCGCGGCCGCGACCTCGGGCCGGACGGGTTCCGCCGGCGTAAGCCCGATCCCTTCTACCTGAACGAGGCGCTCGACGCGCTGGACGCCTCCGGCGGGCTCTACGTCGGCGACCGCGCCACCGACGTGATCGCCGCCGAGCGCGCCGGCCTCGAGGCGGTCTTCCTCCGCCGGACCCACAACGCCGCCCTCGACCTCCACGTCGAACCCGACCACGAGATCGAGAGCCTCCACGAGCTCGTTTCGCTCGTCGACGGAGGCTGACACCGATCGACGGCTACCCGTCCTTCCCGTGGATCTCGGCCCGACATCTCCGACACCGCGTCGCGCCCGCGACGACCGGAGCGCCGCAAGCCGGACAGCGCCGCCCGTCGATCCCGGCGGTCGCGGACGCGAGCACGTCGACAGCGGCGGGCCGGGGCTCCTCGACCGCGCCGCGGGCCGCGAGGCGGTCGACGAGCGCGTCGTCCCGGAGCCACGCGAGGAAGCGCCAGAGCCCGAGGTAGAGGACGGTCGGCCCGACGATGGCGACCGCCGCGACCACGACCCGCAAGGCGAGCTCGACCGTGGTAACGCCACTCACACGTAGCGATCGGGGCGGAGCGAATTGTAGCTGTCGGCGGCGCTCCCACGGGGAGCGCGGCGCGCTCAGGAGAAGTCGGTGAAGACGACGGCGTCGCAGTCGGCACAGGCGCGGACGGGCCGCTCCGGGTTGCCGCTGACGCCGCCGGGGCCGCCACAGCAGTGTCGCAGCGTCGTCTCCCTGACCGGGCCGTCACAGGCGGGACACGTGTCGAGGAACGCACACAGCGGCCGCGCCACGGTCCGGGCGACCGCGTCGTCGACGCCGCGCTCGCGGAGGACCTCCGCGGCGGCCGTCTCGGCGAGGGCCGTCGGTCGGCTCAGCCACGCGTCGCGCCGCCCGGCGAGCAGGATCCGTCCGTCGTGGACCTGTCCCTCGACGTCGGGACCCGCGATCGCGGCCGCGCGCTCGGCGAGGTCCTCCTCGGGCCCCTCGCGGAGCTCGCGGATCCGGTCGTACGTCGCCGAGCGGAACGACTCGTCGAGCACGAGCGTTTCCTCCTCCTCGACGAGCGCGCCGGCGTCGAGGAGCGCCGCCATCATGGCCTCGGGATCGGTCTGGTCGCCGTCGCCGACCCCGCCGGAGTCGACGGCGGGCGCGGGGTCGTCCCCGGCACCGGACGCGGGGTCGTCCTCGGCCCCGGACGCGGAGTCGTCCTCGGCCCCGGACGCGGAGTCGTCCTCGGCACCGGACGCGGAGTCGTCCGCCGCTGCGGGTTCGGGGTCGTCCTCGGTCGACGTGCCGCCGGCGCTCGAAAGCGAGTCCGAGTCGAGGCCGTCCGGGTGGTCGGGGCCGATGTCGAACGGGAGCGGCGCGACGATCCGCGGGGCGAAACGCGGGGTGCCGGGGAGGACGTAGCCGCGGAGCCAGATCGCCGCCCCGCCGAGCAGGGCCGCGAGGAGCCCGAGCGAGCGGCGGCGGCGGGAGAGCAGCGCGGCGACGACGGCAACGCCGACCGCGTTGACGAGCGTGCACGGGAGACAGCGGTTCTCGCCGGTGTGTTCCGGCACAGAGACGGCCGCCAGGGCGTCGCGGAGCGCCTCGCTGAGAGACGAGTCGCCGCTCATAGCTCTGCCGCCGCGTGCTGGAGCGGTTCGCCGTGGACGGCGCGGTAGACGCGCGGGAACGCCGCGAGTCCGAGCGGCTGGACGACGCCCCCGAGCAGCGCGAGCCACAGCGAGCCGACCGCGCCCGCGGCCGCCCCGACCCCGACGGTCGCGGCCGCGAAGAGCGCGCTGAAGTAGCCGACTCGGAGCGGCGCCGACGACAGCTCGCCCCGGCGCGGCCACGCGCCGACGTCGACGGCACGGGCCCGGAACAGCGCGATAGCGACGCTCCCGGTACCGATCGCGAGCAGCCCGGCGATCGGGATCGCGTCGGGGTAGCGCGTCTGGAGGACGAGCACGGCGACGAACGCCGGCGTCGACAGCACCGACAGCTCGGCGCCGCCGAAGAACACCCGCTCTAGCCACTGGATCGTCCCGTCTCGTATGCGCCTCGCGACCGTTCCGGTGGTGCCCATGGATGCCACCCACTCGACGCTCGGGACCCATAGCCGTTCCGCTGGACCGTCGCGAGCGCGCGGCCGCTCATCGGTGATCTCTCTATTGGCATCAATAATTATATACGGGTGTATTTTGTAACAACAGCTGTAATGGTCGACACAGGCACGGAGCACGAGGGCGATCGCGTGGGGGTATCGCGACGGCGGTTCATCGAAGCGACCGGGGCGGCGGGCGCGGCGGTCGGGCTCGCCGGCTGTTCGGGCGGGGGCGGCGGCGGTGGCGACGGCGACGATCCCATCCAGATCACGATGGACGGCGAGTGGGAGGGGATCGCCGACACGGTCACCGACAGCCTGTACGAGGCGGGGCTCGACGAGGATATCGAAGTCGAGATCCTGCCGGGCGACTTCGAGTCCGGCGCGCGCCAGTCGGAGTTCACCTCTGCGCTGGACGCCGGACGGTCGAGCCCCGACATCTTCATGATGGACTCGGGCTGGACGATCCCGTTCATCGCGCGCGGGCAGCTGGTGAACCTGAGCGAGGAGCTCTCCTCCGAGACGCTGGACTACGTCGAGAACGACTACCTCCCGAGTGCGGTGAACACCGCGAGCGACCCGGAGAGCGGCGACCTCTACGGACTCCCGCTGTTCCCGGACTACCCGGTGATGCACTACCGAAAGGACCTCGTCGAGGAGGCGGGCTACGACCCCGAGGGCGAGAACTGGGCGACGGAGCCGATGAGCTGGCAGGAGTTCGCCGAGATGGCCGCCGACGTCTGGGAGCAGAACGACGGCGAGGACGGCGACTACGAGTACGCGTTCACCACGCAGGCCGACAACTACGTCGGGCTCGCCTGCTGTACGTTCAGCGAAACGATCACGTCCTTCGGCGGCGCGTACTTCGGCGACCACGAGAACCTCTTCGGACCGATCGGCGACCGGCCGATCACGGTCAACGAGGAACCGGTCCTCGACACGATCCGCATGATGCGGTCGTTCATGGAGGGACCGGACGCGGAGTACGCGCACCCCGACTTCCCGCAGATCAGCACGACGGACCTCCTCTCGTTCACCGAGGAGCCGTCGCGTGAACCGTTCACGTCCGGGAACGCGATCTTCCACCGGAACTGGCCGTACGCGATCCCGCTGAACCTCGACTCCGAGGACTTCGACGCGGAGGACTACGACGTGATGCCGCTTCCGTACGGCGTCGAAGCGGGCGAGGGCGAGTACGAGGGCACGGGCGGCCCCGCCGGGGCGCTCGGCGGCTGGCACCTCACGATCAACCCGAACAGCGAGCGGCTCGACGACGCCGTACAGGTGCTCGAGGCGTTCGCCAACGAGGAGGTCATGGAGTCGAACTTCGCCGAGGGCGGGTATCTCCCGCCGGACCCGTCCGTGACCGAGAACGCCGACCCCGACGACGTCGGGGCGCTCGGCGACTTCCTCGACACGCTCGCGGTGACCGGCGAGAACACGGTGCCGCGACCCGTCACGGTGGCGTGGCCCGACCAGAGCCCGCAGGTCGCCTCCGAGGTCTCGGCCGCCTATCAGGCCGAGAAGTCGCCCGAAGACGCCATGTCCGACTTGGAGAGCTCGCTCGAAGACCTCGAGTCGGACCTGGCCGAATAACGAGGAAACGAGCATGTCAACCGACACGCGATCGGACGGCGGGGGCGGGGGATCGGTGCTCGCCCGCCCGCTCAACTGGCTGGAAACGCAGAGCGAGGAGGTGTACGCGTACGTCCTGTTGCTCCCGGCGTTCGCGCTGCTCGCGCTCGTGGCGTTCTACCCCCTGATCGAGACGTTCCGGTTCTCGCTGCTCGCGAACGCGCTCGGTGCGGCCGACCCCTTCGGCGAGTTCGTCGGGGTCGAGAACTACGTCGACCTGCTGACCGGCGACACGCCGTTCACGCAGCAGTTCATCTCGTTGGAACTCTCCGACTCGTTCCCGTTCGTCGGGTTCGGCGCACCGTTCCTCCAGCAGGCGATCTTCGTCACGCTGGCGTTCGCGGTCGTCAGCGTCTTCTTCGAGACGCTGATCGGCTTCGGGCAGGCGCTCGTGCTCGACCAGGACTTCTACGGTCGCCGGTGGGTCCGGGTGTCGATCATCATCCCGTGGGCCATACCGATCGTCATCCAGGGGATGATCTTCTTCCTGATATTCAACCCGACCATCGGGTTCGGGACCGAGTTCATGCAGTGGCTCGGCGTGTTCGGGAGCAACCCGCTGTCGAGCAGCACGGACTCCTTCCTGATCGTGTTGGTCGCCGACATCTGGAAGACGACCGCGTTCATGGCGCTCCTCATCCTGGCGGGGCTCCAGAGCATCGACCGCGGGCTCTACGACGTCGCGAAGGTGTCGGGCGCCTCGCCGTGGCAGCGGTTCCGGTACATCACCCTGCCGCTCGTCGCGCCGGCGCTGCTGGTCGCGATGCTGTTCCGAACGATGGACGCGATGCGGATCTACGGGCTCATCGACTCCACGGCAGGCTGTGAGACCGTGCCGTCGCTGACGTGTCTGGTCATCATCGCGCTCCAAGAGAGCCGGCGCTGGGCGACGGCCTCCGCGGTGGCGTTCATGACGGCCATCGTCATCAGCGGGTTCGTCCTGCTGTATCTGCTCGCGCTGCGCAACAGCGAGGGGGGTGTCGCATGAGCGCGACGGGCCCCACCGACGGCGAGTCGGCCGACGGGACCGACCCGACCGTCGAGATGGCCGAGCAGGCTGGCCGTGACGAGCCGGAACTCGACCGCGGGATCATTGAGGCGTGGGCGGCGAAGATGATCACCAACCCGGAGCGGGCGTACCGAGCGGCGTTCTACGTGGCGACGATCTTCTTCCTCGTCACGACGCTGTTCCCGTTCTACTGGCTGTTCGTCGTCGCGGTGACGCCGCGCGGGAACCTCTCCGACGTCGGCGTGCTCCTGCCAGCCGGGTTCAATCCGGCGGCGTTCATCGAGATATTCACCACGCTGCCGTTCCACCGGTACGTGTTCAACAGCTTCCTGATCGCGACGATCGCCACCGTAGCGGTGCTGCTCGTCGGGAGCCTCGCCGGCTACGTGTTCGGCCGGCTCCGGTTCCGGGGGCGCAACCCGCTGCTGCTGTTGGTGCTCGTCACGTCCTTCTTCCCGCCGGCGGCGTTCTTCATCCCGCTGAACCGGCTGTTCAACACCAACTTCGACGTGTTGCGGCCGCTACTGTCGGCCGGGTCGCTGTACAACACCCCGTACGCGATCTTCATCCCGCTGTCGGCGATCTTCCTGCCGCTGTCGATATTCATCCTGATGACGTTCTACTCGCAGATTCCGGACGGGTTGGAGGACGCGGCCCGTGTGGAGGGAACCACCCGGCTCGGCGCGCTGTTCCGCGTCATCGTTCCACTCTCCGCGCCCGGCGTCGCGACCGCGGGGGTGTTGACGTTCATCTCGGTGTACAACGAGTACTTCTTCAGCTCGCTGATGACCGACGGGCAGCCGGGGAGCTGGGCGCCGATGCTCGAAGGGATACTGCGGTTCCAGGGCGAGTTCGAGGTGCTGTACAACCTCATGGCGGCCGCCAGCATCGTCGCGGTGCTACCGGTGGCGATACTCGTCGTCGTCGCACAGGAGAAGATCGTGAGCGGACTAACGACCGGGGCGGTGAAAGAGTAACAATGGCATCAGTCAAACTAGAGGGAGTCACGAAGCGGTACGAGGACGTAACGGCAGTCGACGACCTGAGCCTGGAGATCGAAGATGGCGAGTTCGTCACCTTCGTCGGTCCCTCCGGCTGCGGGAAGTCGACCACGATGGAGACGATCGCCGGGCTCACGCTCCCCACGGAGGGGACGGTGAGCATCGGCGGGCGCGACGTCACCGACCTCCCGCCGAAGGACCGGGGGATCTCCATGGTGTTCCAGAACATCGCGCTGTTCCCGCACATGGACGTGTACGACAACATCTCCTTCGGGCTCCGGCTCCGGAAGTACGAGCAGGAGGAGGTCGATCGGCGCGTCGAGGAGGCGGCCGACATCGTCCAGCTCGAGGGGATGATGGACCGGATGCCAAAGGAGATGTCCGGCGGGCAGCGCCAGCGCGTCGCCATCGCGCGCGCCATCGTCCGCAACCCGGACGCGTTCCTGATGGACGAGCCGCTGGCGAACCTCGACGCGGAGCTGCGGGTCCACATGCGCACCCAGCTCCAGCGGCTCCACCGGGAGCTGGACACGACGATCATCTACGTCACCCACGACCAGGCGCAGGCGATGACGATGTCCGATCGCATCGCCGTCATCAACGGCGGCGTGCTCCAGCAGCTGGCGCCGCCGCTCGAGTGTTACAACGAGCCGAAGAACCGGTTCGTCGCCGGCTTCATCGGGTCGCCCGCGATGAACTTCATCGAAGGGGAGGCCGTCGACGGCGGGTTCGAGTCCGAGTACACGCAGATCGACTTCGATCCGGAGGCCCACGGAGTCACGCCGGGACAGGATATCACGGCCGGGGTTCGCCCGGAGGACGTCTTCTTGGAGCGGAACTCCCGGAAGGCGGACTCGCCGACGAAGGCGTTCGACGCGGTCGTCGACGTCATCGAGCCGATGGGCAAGGAGGTGAACGCCTACCTGCTGTTCGACCGCGACGTCGAGGCGAGCGCCGAGGGACGCGGCGAGGGGCAGCTGCTCATCAACCTCACGCCGGACACCGACGTCGAGGAGGGCGACGACGTACAGATCGTGATGGACCGCGAGAACGTCCACCTGTTCGACCGGGCGAGCGGCGACGCGATCACTCACTCGCTGGAGTGAGCGACGCGGTCACGCGCTAGAGTAAGCGTCGCGCCGCCCGCTCTCGCGAGCGATTCGATCCTCTCGTTCCCCCCGTCCCCTCCTCCGACCGACGCGCTTCGACGAGCGTCGCTTCGGAGTCTGCGATGGCGACGAGCGTCGCTTCCGTGAGGTCAGTCGACGCCGACGACCGTGATCCGGTGGGCCTCGACGGCCTCGACCATCGCGCCCCACCCGCCGACCTCGACGGGGCCGTCCTCGGTGTCGACGACGAGCCCGACCCGGCCGCCGTAGCTGGCGACGGTGTCCGCGCCGACCGCCTCGTCGTCGCCGGTGACCACGACGTCGGAGAGGACGCCCTCAACGACGCGGTCGACGCCGCTCTCGGTGTCGGCGCCCTCGATCCGGACCCGGACCGTCGCGCCGTCGCGGAGGAGCGGCGCCACGTCGCGGATGCAGTACCGGATGTCGATGTAATCGATCGGCGGCTCGTCGTCGAGGGCCGTGTAGATCGTCTCCCACGTGTCCCACTGTGTCGTGAGGAAGTACCAGTGGAACACGTACGTGTGGGTGCGGTCGTCGACGAGGACGCCGTACTCGTTCGTCGACCCCGCGTGGGGCGCGAAGCAGGTCTTCGTCCGGTCGACGATGGCCACGAACGGGGACGGAAGCCGGCGATGCCGGGCTTCCGAACAGACGTCGGCGAGGTCCTCGGCGGGCGGCAGGTCCGCCGTGTCCCCGTTCGGCGTGTGGATCGAGAGGTTGACGCGCACGCCGCGGTCGGTCGCGTCCCGCAGCGCCGGGCGCAGCCGCTCGAAGTGCTCGACGCCGAGCGAGACGTTCACCTGCGTCTCGGCGTTGCGGATGAACTCGTCGGCGTTCTTGATCACCGTCTCGAACCGCGTGACGATGCTGACGGTCGACTGCTCGACGGAGGGCTCGTTCCAGCGTCGCTCGATCTCCTCGGTCGCCGCGGTGAAGCGACTCGCTCGCGTTCGAAGGTCCTCGATGATCGCGTCGAGGCTGTTCGCGCGGGCGTACAGCGACTCCTGCTCGTACGTCTCGATGTAGCCGGCGCTCTCTAAGTCGCGCAACACGTCGTAGATCCGCGGGTCCGGGACGCCGCTGGCGTCGGCGACGCGGGTGACCGGCGCCGCGCCGAGCTCCAAGACGGTCACGTAGGCGTCGGCCTGGTACGGCGAGAGCCCCGCGTCCTCCAGCGTTTCGGTGAGTTCGGTGCGATCCACGTTCATCCTCCGTCCCCGTTTCGACGTCGGTCCGTGGCGATCGCCCCCACGCGATCGACGGCGACCCGGACCGGAATCACTCCTTCGTCGGGGTCACGGATTCGGCAGCCCCAGGCGATGCGTCGTTCTACCATGAACTAGACTACCACGGCCGTGATAAAACGTTTTATTTCCGCGACCGAGCGCCGGCCTCCGGCGGAGCCGCGCTCGACCGTTCCGACTGAAAAGGCTTTATTCGGTTCGTCGTGGAGGGAGCGTATGCACGAGACGTCGGGGAGCGACGGCGGGGCCTCCCGGTCGCGATGGACCAGAGAGCAGGCCGCGTCGATCGGGCGCCGCCACGGGAACGTCGCGCCGTCGGCCGGCCCGCCGACCGTCGATCCGTTTCCGGACCTCCACGTCTGGGACACGTGGCTGCTCCGCGACCGCCACGGCGAGATCGCCGACGTGAACGGGTGGCGCCTCGCCTTCTCGCTGACGGCCCCCGCCGACCTGCTCCCGGGGAAGCGACACGACGTGGCCGAGATCCGGTGTTTCTACTCGGGAGACGGAGAGACGTGGCACGACGCGGGGCCCGTCTTCGACGGCGGCGCGCTCGGTCAGCGGCAGTGGGCCGGCTCCGCGCTGTACGACGGCGGCGACTGCTACCTCTACTACACCGCCGCCGGCGACGAGACGGCGGACGAGATGACGTACACCCAGCGGATCGCGGTCGCGCACGGCGGGACGGTGACCGCGTCGGCCGACGGCGTCGAGCTGGCGGGCCCCTGGACCCACGAGACCCTGCTGAGGCCCGACGGCGAGTGGTACGAGACGGAGGACGAGTCGCGGGGGATGATCTACACGTTCCGCGACCCGTGGTTCTTCGAGGACCCGGCGACGGGCGTGACGTACCTCCTGTTCGAGGCGAACGCACCCGCGCCCGAGCGCCCGGGCGACGACGCGGAGACGACCCATCGACGGGAGTTCAACGGCTGCGTCGGCGTCGCCGTCTCGGAGTCCGGCGACCCGCTGTCGTGGGAGCTCCGGCCGCCGCTGCTCGACGCGGTGGAGGTGAACCAGGAGCTGGAGCGCCCGCACGTCGTCGTCCGCGACGGGCGCTACTACCTGTTCGTCTGCAGTCACGTCCACACGTTCGCGCCGGGCGTGACGGGACCCGACGCCCTGTACGGCTTCGTCGCTGACGCCTTCGAGGGGGGGTACCGGCCCCTGAACGGCTCCGGGCTCGTCGCCACGAACCCGCCGGACGCGCCGTTCCAGGCGTACTCGTGGATGGCGTTCGCACACGACGAGGAGGTGCTGGTCCAGAGCTTCCTCAACTACTACGACTTCGACGGCGACTCGCTGGACGCGATCGCGGACCTCCCGGAGGCCGACCAGCGCGACCGCTTCGGCGGGACCCTCGCGCCGACGCTTCGGCTAGCGGTCGACGGCGACCGCACCCGGCTGCTCGGGACCCTCGGCGCGTGGCGGATCCCGACTCCGGACGAGCCGCTCCCGCCCGCCGACGGGTCGGGCCTCCCGGGCGGCGACGAACTACCCGGCGAGATCCGCGAGGGCGGCGGCGTCGGTGAGTACGCGGCGTTCCTCGGCGGCGCGAGCGGCGGAATGGACGCGACCGACGACGGCGACGACGCGAACTGACCTGTCAGTCCGAGCCGTCGGTCGGCATCGCCTCGCCCATCTCCCACGCCGACAGCGACGAGATCGACGCGCGTCCGCCCTCGGCGGCGACCGAGATCCCGACCGCGTCCTCGCGGGTCGGGTACGCTCGGCTCGTCAGGCAGCGGCGGTCGTTCGCGTAGATCTCGACCACGGAGCGGTCGAGGAAGACGCGCAGCGAGATTGGCTCGTCGTACGGCGGCACCGACATCGACTGCGCGTCGGCGAACGCGCGGCCGTCCCCGCTCGACGGCGCGCGGTCGACGGTCAGCGTGCCGTCCCGCTCGTAGCGAACCGGCGTGCGCTCGGCGCGGTCGGGCGTCTCGAACACCGACAGCTCGACCGCCTCGGCGTCGTCCAGCGCGATCTCCGCCTGGAGCTCGATCGCCGCGCCCGCGACGTCGAGCCGTCGTCGGTCGCCCGCCGCGAGTTCGACCGTCTCGTCGGCGGCGAGCCGGTCGGTTCGGAGCTCGGTCACCTCGTCGGCGGGGCGCTGCCGGAGCCCGCCGTCGGGACCGGTCTCGATGACGCGCGGGAGCGAGAGCGCGCCGGACCAGCCGGCGTCCCACTGCGCCTCGACGTCACGGGCCTCGGGCAGCCACCCCCACGTGAGCGTTCGGTTCCCCTCGTCGCCGCCGCCGTTTCCTCCCCCGGCCGCGTCCGTCAGCGACTGCGGCGCGTAGAAGTCGCCGTGGTCGAGTACCCCCTCGGACTCGACGACGAACTCCCCGTCCTCGACGTCGCCGAGGAAGTAGACCACGTCCTCGTAGTCGGAGACGTGGAGGAGCCGGCGGTCGCCCAGGTCCAGCAGCTCGGGGCACTCCCACACCGCGCCGGCGTCGGGGCCGCCCGCGAGCAGGGGGCCCTCGTAGGTCCACTCCGTGAGCGTCTCGCCGGTGTACAGGAGGGCGGCACCGCCGCCGTCGGCGAGCCCGGTGCCGACGAGGTGGTGCCAGCGGCCGTCCTCCCGCCAGACGTTGTGGTCGCGGAACTCGGCGCGCCAGTGGTCGGTCTCGAGGACGTCGAGGTCGGCCGGCGGCGCCTCGATCACGGGGTTCCCCTCGTACTTCTCCCACGTCCGGAGTCCGGGGTCGTCGGTCGTCGCGAGACAGGGGAGCTGGTCCCGGCCGTTGCCGCCGGTGTACAGCAGCGTCGGGGTGCCGTCGTCGTCGACGGCACAGCCCGACCAGCAGCCGTCGCGGTCGGGACCGTCGGGCGACGGCGAGAGCGCGACCGGCTCGTCGCGCCACGTCACCAGGTCGTCGCTGACGGCGTGTCCCCAGTGGATGGTGTTGTGGAACGGCCCGGCGGGGTTGTACTGGTAGAAGACGTGGTACCGGCCGTTCCACCGGATCAGTCCGTTGGGGTCGTTCAGCCAGTTCGCCGGCGGCGTGAGGTGGTACTTCGGTCGCCCGCCGGGGCCGTCCTCGCCGGCGGCAGCGACGCGGTCGCGGAGGCGGCGCACGTCGCCCGCGTCGGTCGGTCGTCCGGGCGTCCCCCCGTCGACCGCCAGGCTCCGAAGGCACCCGGCGACGAGCCGGTCGCGGGTCGCTGCGAGCGCGTCGGCCGTCGGTTCGTCGTCCGCCGCGGGCGGGGCGCCGAACAGCACCGGCGCGCCGAGCCCGAGGACCGCGCCGTCGCCGACGGTCCACGAGACCGCGGTCATCTCGTCGGGGACGTCCGCGTCGCCGCGGACGGTCGAGGCGAGCACCTCGCCGCGCTCGGGGAGGACCCGCTCGTAGCGGACCGCCGGGACCGCGCCGCGGGCGCGGAGCGGGTGACGGAGCCCCTCCAGCGACGCCAGCGCCGGGTGGTCGGCGTACGTCGACCGCCACAGGACGCCGGTCGGCTCGGCGAGCGCCTCCTCGCCGACGCGGTCGGGAGCAACCGACTCGACCGAGAGCCGGTCGACCGAGGCCATCGCGCGGAGCGTCAGGAGGAGCCCGCCGCCGTCGGCGAGGAAGGCGTCGATCGCGGCCGCCGCGTCGCCGAGGGGGTCCGCGTCGGGACGCGGCGCCGCCCGGTGCCACCAGAGGACGTCGAACCGCCGGACTGGCGCGTCGCTGTCGCCGACGCCGGGACCGGGGTACGACCCGGCCAGCGGTTCGCTGTTGTCCGCGGCAGCGGCGACCCCGCCGGATCCGGAGGGGTCGCTCGGGGCGGCCACGCCGGACCCGTTCGCGCGGGGAGCGGCCGACCCGTCGGTTCCGTTCGACAGCGCCGCCTCGAGAGCGGCGAAGGGGACGACCTCCGCGGCGACCCCGTCGAGGGCGTCGAGCCAGTCGACCGCGGCGCGCTGTTCGTCGGAGAGGTCCCCCGCGGCGAGCACGCCGACGCGGAACGGCGATTCCGTCATACGCGTGCTCACTCGGTACCGAGTCAAAACCGTGTCGTCCGACCGCCGGCGACGATCGAACGACCGGCCGGGAACGTAACCGTCGGCGGCCACGGCGGAGGGCGATCCGCCGGCAGGGTTTTTATCCTGCGACGGGAACTGGTTCGCATGAGCACCGAAACGGTCGAGACGGGGAGCGACCCGGCGATCGAGGTGACCCCCGACGCCGCGGAGGAGGCGCTCGCCCTGCTAGAGGGTGAGGGCCTCGACACGGAGGAGGCCGGACTCCGATTGTTCGTCCAGCAGGGCGGCTGTGCGGGCCTGTCGTACGGGATGCGGTTCGACACGGAGCCGGAAGAGGACGATCTGGTCGTCGAGCACCACGGGCTGCGGGTGTTCGTCGACCCCGCGAGCCGGAACTACATCGGCGGGAGCAGGCTCGACTACGAGCGCGGCCTGCAGGCGGCCGGCTTCGAGGTCGAGAACCCGAACGTCGTCTCCGAGTGCGGCTGCGGCGAGTCGTTCCGGACCTAGGGCGACGCGCCGGTCGCCCCGACCCTCCCCACGTCGCCGGCGACGCACGTTTTTAACCGCCTCCGACCGGTAGTGGCGCGCATGAGTCTCGACGCGTCGACGACGACCGACGGCGAGCGGGTGTACACCGACCGGACGATGGTCGAGCGCGGAGCCGAGGGCCCCTTCTACGTCGTCTTCGCCGACGCCGACGGATCGACCCGATGGGGGTTCCGCTGCGGCAACTGCGGGTCGTTCGACACCGCGATGGACACCATGGGTCGGATCCAGTGTACGGCGTGCGGCAACCTCCGGAAGCCCGACGAGTGGGACGCGGCACACGAGTGATCGGACTCGCGCGAGGACACTGCGAGCGAACGGCCGCGTGACCCCACGAATGGCCGGTCTTACAGAATCGTGAGAAACTTTATCACGGAAGCCGGCGAACGTCGATACAGATGGCCACTGCGAGCATCCCACCGACGACGGAGGCCAGAGACGTCTTTCGTGAACTCGGATACACCGTCTCCGAGGGCGGACAGGAGTTCGTCGCAGAGCGGAAGTGGCGACGCGTGCTCGTGACGGTGTTGTGTATGGAGGACGACGATCTGGACCCGTATCTCGCGGACGGCGGCGACACCCCGCGGCTCCGCTGTTTCGTCACGTGGCGCGACCGCGCGGGCGACCTGCGCGACCGCCTCGTCTCCAGGAAGCCCCCGTACGACTGGGCGGTCATCGGCATCGAGGCCGACGGCTCGGACTTCGCCGTGATGGAAGGCGCGCCGGGCAGTCCCTGACGGCGGTTCGCGTCGACTCCACCGCCATCTTTTATGGTAGCGTGCGTCGAACTGACACGTGACATGGTGTTCAAGAAGATCACGCTGATCGGGACGAGCGAGGAGAGCTTCGACGCGGCCGCCGACGACGCGATCGACCGCGCCGAGGACACGCTGGAGAACGTCTACTGGGCGGAGGTACGGGAGTTCGGCGTCGAGCTACAGAGCGCGGCCGACCGGGAGTATCAGGCCGAGGTCGAGGTCGCGTTCGAGCTGTCCGACTGAGGCGCCGACCGGGAACCGTCGCGGGGGAATCGCGACCCGCTTTACAGGGGCAGCAGCGTCGCGCCCCCCTCCGCGGCCCGCTGAATCTCGTCGGCGTACGCGATGGAGACGTACAGCAGCGTGAAGATGACGGCGTTGTGGAGCCCGTGGAGAAGGATCGGGACGACGAGGTTCTCGGTGTACTCGTACACCGCGCCGAAGACGAGACTGGGGAGGAAGAGGATGGAAACGGTGGTGAGCCGCGCGGACGCGCCGCCGGTCAGCGCCATCACGTGGACGAACGCGAAGATGGCCGAGGCGATGACGATTGCGGGCGCCGCCGGCAGCGTCTCCCGGAGCCGCCCCTGCACGACGCCGCGGTACAGGATCTCCTCGGAGGGGGCGATCACGAGGAACGACGCCGCGACGAGGAGCGGGATGACCGCGGGGTTCTGCATCGCGAGCTCCGCGCTCTGGTTCGAGGCCGCCTCGGTCCCCAGCAGCTGGATCACGACCGAGACGACCATGATCGTGATCAGGATCAGCACCCAGCTGCCGAGGATCAGGCCGAGGTCCCTCAGGCTCGGGCGCCGCACGCCGAGGTACGAGACGATCCCGGCCCGGTCGAACCCCCGCCACGTGAGATAGACGACCGCCAGCCCGCCGAACGCGACGTACTGCCCCAACACGAGCGTGAGCGCGAGGGCCGCGGCGAGCGGGAGTCCCCCGGTCAGGGCGTTGACGCCGAGCACCACGCCCCCGCTGAGGATCGCTATCGCCGGGCCGAGAAGCCCCAAGAGCAGGGCCGTGGCGACGGCCACGGCGACGCTTCGGCCGTCCGAACCGTCGGCCGTCGTTGCGTCGTCGGTCGCGGCGGCGGTCGACGGCGGGTCGTCGGTCCCGGCCGTCGCGGTCGAGCCGTCGCTCGGCTCGCCGCCGTCGGAGGACACGCGGCCCGGTCGGTTCGCGTCGTCGCTAGCGGGGTCTGACATCGTCCCGTCTACGAGCCGACCCATAATAGGGCTGTTCGTGTCTCGCCTTCGGCGTGGGCGGTCAGATCTCGTCGGCGCGACGACCGCCGTGTCACCGGTACAGCAGCTCGTACCACAGCACGGCGGTCACGGCCCGGCCGTCTCGGAGCCCGTCGTCGACGACGGCCGCGAGCAGGTCGTCGTACGGGACCGTCTCGACCGCGATCGACTCGTTGTGGTCGAGGTCGCGCTCGGCCGTCGGCTCGCAGCCCGTCGCGAGGAGGTGGTGATGGACCGAGTTCGCGATCCCGTTCGTCGGCTCCACCGTCGTCAGTCGCTCGAAGGAGTCGGCCTCGTACCCCGTCTCCTCGGCGAGCTCGCGGGCGGCGGCGCGCTCGAGGTCGTCCGCGTCCTCCGGCTCCACCGATCCCGCGGGGAGCCCGTGGTTGACGCGTCCCACCGCCTGTCGCCACTCGTCGATGACGACCACGTCGCCCGCCGGCGTGAACGGGAGTACCACGACCGCGGGCGGCTCCTCGACGTAGTGGAACCCGTCCGTCTCCCCGTCCGGGAAGCGCACCTCGTCCCGGCGCACGTCGAAGCCGGGACAGCGGTAGTCGATGTCGGTGTCGAGCGTCTCCCACGAGAGGTCGTCCATGCCTCCGGGTCGGCGCTCGGGAACCTAAATCCCCTCACTCGGACGCCGCCCCCGCGGCGCCGATCCCCGTCCCTCACGACCAGTCGCCGAGCGACGCCTGACCGTCGTCGGTCCGGCGGTCGGCGGCGTTCCGCTCCGCGTCGGACTCGCCTCCGTCCCGGGCGGTCGGCTCGCCGCCGACCCAGTCGGTGAGCTTACCGCCGTCGCCGTCCGCGGTGGTCGCCCGGGAACCCGACGAGCCGGCGCGGTCGCTCACCGCCCCGTCGCTCGACTCGAACCCGCCGAGCGTCGTCTGGTCGCTCTCGGCGAAGTCGAGCTTGGAGACCCGAACGCCGAGCTTGCGGACCCGGTCCTCGGCGAACTCGTCGAGGAGGTCGAGCGCCACCTCCTCGACGAGCTCCGGGTCGTCCACGGGCCCCGGGAGGCTCCGGGCGCGGGTGTTGACGTCGTAGGGGGGCTCGACCGCCTTGATCCCGATGGTTCGGTACAGACACCCGCGCTCGCGGGCGCGGCGGGCCACGTCGGCCGAGAGCGCCGCCACGGTCTCCCGCTTCGTCTCCCGGTCGGCGGTCGGCGGCAGCGACGACTCCCGCGAGAGGCTCTTGGGGAGTCCGGTCGGGGTCACCTCGCGGTCGTCGTCGCCCCGCGCGCGCCGACGGAGTTCGGGGCCGCGCTCGCCCAGCTCGTCGGCGAGGCGGTCGGGGTCGGCGGCGGCGAGGTCGGCGGCGATCTCGACCCCCATCTCGGCGAGCGTCCGCTCCGTCACCGGACCGACCCCGTGGATCTCGGCGGTCGACAGCGGCGCGAGGAACGACTCGACCGAGCCGGGCGGGACGACCACGAGCCCGTCGGGCTTGTCGGCGTCGCTGGCGACCTTCGCGGTCGACATGTTCGGCGCCACGCCGACGCTCGCCGGCACCCCGGCCTCGCGCTCGATGCGCTGTTTGACGTGCCGAGCGTACCCCTCCGCGAGGGTCCGCGCCTCGGCGGGGCCGGCCGCGGCGCTCTCCCCCTCGGCGACGTCCCACGCGGTCCGGTCGGTGACGTCGAGGTACGCCTCGTCGATGCTCACCTCGCGGAGCGTGTCGGCGCAGTCGCGGAGGACGGCCTTCACGTCGCTCGCGACCTCCTTGTACCAGTCGAGGTCGACGGGCAGGTACCGGCCCGTCTCCTCGGGGTCGGGCGCGTTCGGGTCGTCGGGGTCGGCGTCGGTCCGTCGGGGGAGCAGGTCGAGCGCCTCCGATATCGGCATCGCGCTCTCGACGCCGAACGCGCGGGCCTCGTAGCTCGCGGTCGCGACCGCGCCGATCGACTCCCCGTCCTCGTACCCCATCCCGACGACCACGGGCTCGCCCGCGAGTTCGGGCCGACGGAGGCGCTCGCAGGAGGCGTAAAAGCAGTCCATGTCCACGTGGAACACGACGCGGTCGCTCCCGTCCGCCTCGTCGGTCGCCGTCCCGGGGAGCGTTCCGCCCACCATCGCCGAAGGCTCCGCGCCGCGCCGCCTTAAGAATCAGCCACGCGCGGCGGTAGTGGAACGGGCGGCGACCCTGGCGGCATACCGGCGTCCTCATAACTGACATGTGAGTCGACATTCGTTTACCGGGAGCGTCCGAAGCCCGTGCCATGTCCGAACGGATCGACGTGTTACACGTCGACGACGATCCGTCCGTGCTGGACCTCACGGAGGCGTACCTCGAACGCGAGCTGGAGTCCGTCGCGGTGACGAGCGTCGCGGAGCCGTCGGCCGCGCTCGACCGGCTCGACGACGGGGAGTTCGACTGCGTCGTCAGCGACTACGAGATGCCCGGCACGGACGGGCTGGAGCTCTTCGAGGCGATCCGCACGGAGCACCCTCGGCTCCCGTTCGTCCTCTACACCGGGAAGGGATCGGAGGAGATCGCCAGCCGGGCGCTCAACGCGGGCGTCACCGGCTACTTCCAGAAGGGAGGTCCCGAGCAGCTCCGGCGGCTCTCGAACCGGGTCGAGCAGGCGGTCGCGGAGCACCGGACCCGCGAGATCGCCGACCGCTACTCGACGGTCATCGACGCGCTCGGCTACCCGGTCTACGTCGTCGACGAGACCGGCGTCTTCCGGTTCGTCAACGAGCCGTTCACGGAGCTGACCGGCTACGACCGCGAGGAGATTGTCGGCAGCACGCCGGGGCTCATCAAGGACGACGACGCCGTCGCGGAGGCCGAGGGCCGGCTCGGACGTGTCCTCTCGAGCTCCGGCCCCGACGTGGAGCGCTTCTCGGTCGACATCGCCCCGAAGGAGGGCGAGCCGATCTCCTGCCGGGACCACATGGCCGCGCTCCCGTACGAGGGCGAGTCGTTCGAGGGGAGCGTCGGCATCCTCCGAGACGTCTCCGACGAGCGCGAGCGCCGCGAGGAGCTGGAGACGAAGAACCGGGCGCTCGACGAGGCCCCGGTCGGCATCGCGATCACCGACCCGGACCTCCCGGACAACCCGATGGTGTACGTCAACGACCGGTTCGTCGAGATGACCGGCTACGACCGCGAGGACGCGGTGGGCGTCAACTGCCGGTTCCTGCAGGGGGAGGACACCGACGAGGAGCCGGTCGCCCGGCTCCGCGAGGCGATCGACGCCTGGGAGCCGGCGAGCGTCGAGCTGTTGAACTACCGGAAGGACGGCACGCCGTTCTGGAACCGCGTCAGCGTCGCGCCGATCCGCGACGGCGAGGGGTCGGTCTCCGAGTGGGTCGGCTTCCAGGAGGACATCACGGCGTTCAAGGAGCGCGAGGCGGCGCTCAAACGGCAGAACGAGCGGCTCGACGCCTTCGCGGGCATCGTCTCGCACGACCTCCGGAACCCGCTCAACGTCGCGCAGGGACGCGTCGAGCTGGCGCGAGACGCGACCGACGACCCGTCGCATCTCGACGCCGCGGTCGACGCGCTCGACCGGATAGAGTCGATCGTCGAGCACACCCTCACGCTCGCCCGCGAGGGGGAGACGGTCGGCGATCCGGAGCCGGTCGCGCTCGCGGAGGTGGCCGCCGACAGCTGGGAGACGGTCGACACCGGCTCGGCGTCGCTGTCGAACGAGGCCGACGGCGAGGTGCTGGCCGACCCGGACCGGCTCCGCAACCTGTTCGAGAACCTCGTCCGCAACAGCGTCGAGCACGGCTCGACTGGCAGTCGGGCGGAGCCCGACGCGGTCGAACACGCCGGCGACGGGGTGCGGATCCGCGTCGGCGACCTCGAGGACGGCTTCTACGTCGAAGACGACGGGCCCGGGATCCCCGAGTCCGTTCGCGGTGCCCTCTTCGAGCCCGGTGAGAGTGGGGTCGCCGGCAACACCGGTTTCGGGCTGGCGATCGTCCAGGAGATCGCCACCGCCCACGGGTGGACCGTCGAGGCGGTCGACGCCGACGACGGCGGCGCGCGGTTCGAGATCCGCGGCGTCCGACGCCCCTCGTAGCCGGCGTCGCGTTTCGGGTCGGAGAGCGGTCCGCCGCGGCGGGAGCGTGCGTCGCCGCCGAGAACCGGATCGACTCCCGCCGTTCGCAAACGCCTTTGTGACCCCGACCGAAGCGGAGAGAGATGGGACTGCGCTCCGGCGTCGTCGACACCGATCGGCGAGTCATCGTGCTCGCGCTCGCCCGGATGGTCGGGGCGGCCGGCAACTCCTTCCTCATCGTCGTGCTGCCGCTGTACATCGCGAGCGACCTGATCGACGTCGGCGCGCTCCTCGGGACCGAGGTCGGCGTCGGCGCGGCGTCCGTCACGGTGACCGAGCCGCTGCTCATCGGCCTCGTGCTCTCGCTTTTCGGCTTCCTCAACAGCCTCTCGCAGCCGGTGACCGGACGGCTCTCGGACCGGACCGGCGTCCGTCGGCCGTTCGTGCTGGTCGGGATCCTCCTTCTGGGCACCGCGAGCGGGCTCTACACGGTCGCGGGCGCCTACTGGCAGCTGGTCGTCCTGCGGGCGATACAGGGGCTCGGCGCGGCGCTCATCATCCCCGCGACGGTCGCGCTGGTCAACGAGTACGCGTCGGCCGACACCGACCGCGGCGGCAACTTCGGCGTGTACAACACCTTCCGGCTGATCGGTTTCGGCTTCGGACCGGTGCTGGCCGGCGCCGTCGTCGAGGCCGGGCCGTACGACCTCTCGCCGATCGGGCTCCCCGTCGTCAACGGATTCGACGCGGCGTTCGCCGCCGCCTGCGGCGGGGCGTACCTCAGCTTCGCCCTCGTCTTCCTCCTGGTCCGGGACGCCGCCGAGTCCAGCGAGGCGAGCGACGACCTCTCGGTCCGCGTGCGCGGCGAGGACCGCCTGCTCGACCCCGTGTTCGCGCTCGGCCTGGCGACGGTCGCGATGGGGCTGTGTATCGCGCTGTTCGCGACGCTCCAGAACCAGGTGAACGTCCGGCTCGACCAGGCGCCGGTGTGGTTCGGGCTCCAGTTCGCCGCGGTGACGATCGCGAACGTGCTCCTGCAGGTGCCCGTGGGGCAGGCCAGCGACCGGATCGGTCGACGCCCGTTCCTGCTCGCCGGGTTCGTGCTCCTCGTGCCGACGACGCTGCTGCAGGGGATCGTCACCGACCCGATCGCGATGACGATCGTCCGGCTGGCGCAGGGGGTCGCGGTCGCGTGCGTCTTCGCGCCCTCGCTCGCGCTCGCCGGCGACCTCGCTCGGGAGGGCGAGTCCGGCACGACGCTGTCGGTGCTCACGATGGGGTTCGGCTTCGGAATCGCGCTCGGACCCCTCGCGTCCGGCTGGCTCGTCGGCTTCGGGTTCGTCGTCCCTTTCGCGGTCGGCGCGGCGCTCGCGGTCGTCGCGTTCGCGGCGGTCGTCACGCAGGTCGAGGAGACGCTCGGCGCGAGCGACGACGCCGGGGCGGTCGCGGCGGACTGACGTATATATGACCGGCGCCCGAACGGCAGGTCGTGTCGCGCGACCGCGTCCACTGCGTCGACTGCCGGGAGCCGATCCCCAGCGACGCCCGGCTCTGTCCCCACTGCGAGGCGGTCCAGCCGTCGCCGCTCGTCGACGTCGGAGTGATCGTCGGCGGCGTCTTCGCGTTCGCCTTCGGCCTGCTCCTCGCGATGCTGACGATCGGGACGAGCCGGCTGCTCGGTTTCCTGCTGCTCGTCGTCGGCTTCGGCCTCGCCGTCGGCGGGTACACACGCCACGTCGACCGGCAGGCGGGGCGGCGAGCGCGGTGAGACCCCTCGTCTCCGTCCCCGACCGGTCCAGCGGATTTTAAATATCACCGACGAGAAGTCGGCGGTATGTTCACCGTACTCGACGCGGGCCTCGTCGGCGCGGGACTGCTCCTCGCGTTCGTCGGCGCCGCGGTCTCCGTCTACGCCGTCACGCTGACCGGGGTGCTCGTCGGGGGCGGGGCCGGCTACCTCGCCGCGCCCAACCTCGCCGGGGTGGTCGCGGTCGACGGGCTGGTGCTCACCGGCACGGCGGTAGCCCTCGGCGCCGCGGTCGGCGGCTTCCTCGCGTACGCCGGCCTCTCCTTCGCCGTCGTCGCCATCGGCGGGCTGGTCGGCGGCTTCGCCGGCCGGTTCGCGGTCGGACCGCTCTACGCGGCCGACGCGGCCGGGATCGAGGGGACGCTCCTGCTGGTCGGCGCGACGCTCGCCGGCGTCGCGGTCGGCGCGCTGTTCGGCTTCGTCCTGAGCCGGACGACGCTGGTCGTCTCGACGGCGTTTCTCGGCGCGGCGTTCGCCTCGCGGTCTCTCACCCCGGCGACGCTGAACGCGGCCGCCGCCGGGCCGTCGGTCGAGCCGCTCCTGTTCGACGTCAGCGCCCCGGCGTTCCTCGCCGTCTTCGTCCTCGGCGCGCTCTCGCAGATCGGGCTGTTCCGATTCGGCTACGTGACGAGGCTGGTCGGGCTCCTGCCCGGCGCGCGGCGGTGGACCGCGAACGACGACCGGAACGCGAAGGGCGCCTGAGCCGGGCCGGCCTCGCGCTCGTCCTACTCGTCCCCGTACTCGTAGAACCCGCGCCCCGTCTTCTTCCCGAGGTCGCCGGCCGCCACCTTGCGCTTGATCAGGTACGCCGGCGTGTACCGGTCGCCGAGCTCGGCGTGGAGCGTCTCGCTGGCGTCGAGGACCACGTCGAGCCCGATGTGGTCGGCGAGTTCGAGCGGCCCCATCGGAACGTTCGTCCCGAGCGTCATCCCGCGGTCGATGTCGGCCTTGTCGGCGACGCCCTCGTCGAAGGCGCGGACGCCCTCGTTGATCCACGGCATCAGGATCCGGTTGGTGACGAAGCCGGGCTTGTCGTCGGACTCCCACGTCTCCTTGCCCAAGTCCGCGGCGAAGGCGTGCGCGAACTCGACCACCGCCGCCGCGGTGTGTTCCCCGACGACGACCTCCACGCCGTCCATGATCGGGACCGGGTTCATGAAGTGGAGGCCGACCACGTCGCCCGCGCGGTCCGTGGCGCTCGCGACGGTCGTGATCGACAGCGTCGAGGTGTTGGTAGCGAGGACGACGTCGTCGTCCGTCACCTCGTCGAGATCGGCGAATATCTCGCGTTTCACGTCCATGTCTTCGACCGCGGCCTCGACGACGACGTCCGCGGCCGCGAGGTCCTCGAGGTCGGTCGTGCCCGCGATCCGGCCGCGGATCGCCGCAGGCTCCTCGTCGAGGGCGCCCTTCGACGCCAGCCGGTCGAGGCTGTTCGCGACGCTGTCGAGCCCGCGCTCGACGTACTCGTCCTCGACGTCGCGCATCACGACCTCGTAGCCCGCGGTCGCGGCGACCTGCGCGATCCCGTTGCCCATCGTGCCGGCCCCCACCACGCCGACGACGTCGATATCGGATAGCTCCCGCATGGGAATCGCTGCCGCGTCGCGGCTGGTAAGTATTGCGGCTTCGGGGTCGGCGGCGACGCGCTCCGACGGCGTTCGTTACGAACGCCTGATAATTAACTATTTGAGTAGTTATTTTAACGAGTAGAGATTCGTCGCAGAGGTGAGTGAGCGGCGCGGAGAGCGCCGAATTCGTTTCTTTACGTCCATCGAAACGACCGCAGTGTTTTTTACTGATGTAACGGGAGTATGAACCGATGCTTCCTCACGCCGACGACGCTATCTCGCGGGACGGCAAGTCGCTCATCCTCGCGTACGACCACGGGCTCGAACACGGCCCGGTCGACTTCGACCCGAACCCGGCGACCGCGGACCCGGAGCGGCTGTTCGAGCTCGCCAGCCACGACGCGGTCACCGCGCTCGCCGTACAGAAGGGGGTCGCCGAGGCGTACTACCCCGACTACGAGGAGGACGTGAACCTCCTGTTGAAGCTGAACGGCACCTCGAACCTCTGGATGGGAGAGCCCGACAGTCCGGTCAATTGCACCGCCGAGTACGCGGCCGGGCTCGGCGCCGACGCGATCGGGTTCACCCTCTACGGCGGGTCGAACCACGAGGTCGAGATGGCCGAGGAGTTCCGGCGCGCACAGGAGGGCGCCCGCGAACACGACATGGGCGTCGTCATGTGGTCGTACCCGCGCGGACAGGGCGTCAAGAACGACACGAGCCCGGACACCATCTCCTACGCGGCCCGACTCGGGTTGGAGCTCGGCGCCGACGTGGTGAAGGTGAAGTACCCCGGCTCCGCCGAGGCGATGGGCGAGGCCGTCAGGATGGCCGGCCCCACGAAGGTCGTGATGTCCGGCGGCACGATGCGCGACGACAAGGCGTTCCTCCGGAACGTCTCGGACGCGATCGACGCGGGGGCGACCGGGCTTGCCGTCGGGCGGAACGTCTTCCAACGCGACGACCCCGAGCGCATCCTCGACGCGCTGGAGGCCGTGGTCTTCGAGGAGGCCGACCCCGCGGAGGCGCTCGCCGTCGCCGAGAGCGACGACTGATGACCGACCCAACTCCCGTCGCGGACAGCGGCGACCGCGCCGACCCGACCGTCGAGGCCGTCTTCGACGCGGTCGCGGCCACCGCCCCCGAGATCCGGGCCGCGCTCCCCGGTCGCCGCGTCGAGAGCGGGACGGGCAATCCGTCCGGCGAGCGCGTCATGGCCGGCGACCTGTACGCCGACGAGCTGCTCGCCGAGGCGATCACCGCGGTCGACGGCGTCGGCTCGTTCGTCAGCGAGGAGCGCGAGGCCGCCGTCGACGCCGGCGGCGCGGTCGGCGAGGGCGCCTACGCGGTCGCGATCGACCCCCTCGACGGCTCCTCGAACCTCCGGTCGAACAACGCGATGGGCACCGTGGTCGGGGTGTACGACGCCCCCCTGCCCGCCACCGGACGCGACCTGGTCGCCGCCGGCTACGTCCTCTACGGCCCCATCACGACGATGGTCGTCGCCGACGCGTCGGGCGTCCGCGAGGAGGTGGTGGAGCGCGAGACCGCGGGTGACGACGGCGGCGTCTCCCGCTCGGTCGTCGAGGACGACCTGCGGCTCCCACCGGACCCCCTCGTCTACGGATTCGGCGGACGCGTCCCCGACTGGCCGGACGACTTCACGGCCTACGCCCGCGAGATCGAAGACGAGCTGAAGCTCCGGTACGGCGGCGCCATGGTCGGCGACGTGAACCAGGTGCTCACCTACGGCGGGATCTTCGCGTACCCCGCGCTCGTCGGCACGCCCGAGGGGAAGCTCCGGCTCTCCTTCGAGGCGAACCCGATCGCCTACATCGTCGAGCGCGCGGGCGGCGCCGCGACCGACGGCGAGATCGACATCCTCGACGTCAAACCCGAGGGCGTCCACGACCGCGTGCCCCTCTACGTCGGCAACGAGGAGCTGGTCGAGCGGCTGCAGGCGGCGCTGGCGTGACCCCGCCGCGTCTCGTCCGGCGCCGGTCGAACCCGCATGGAAAACTGTTTAGGATCTACCGCAAATCTTGCGTCCATGAAAGTCCACGTCGGCGCGGCGGCGACGCCGGAGGAGGCCGAGGCGATCGCGAAGTCGCTCGCGGAGCACCTCGGCGTCGACGTCGACGTCCACGTCGGCGGGAGCGACGCGCCGGCCGCGAGCGCCGAGCCGCCGGAGACGGCGTACCCCCTCGACGACGACCGCGGACCCACTGACCGAGAGCGCGACCTCCGGGCGGAGATCGACGACATCCTGGAGGGCGGTCCGGAGAAGTACCGCGAGCGACTGCCCGAGCGGGGGAAGCTGTTCGTCCGCGACCGGCTCGACCTCTGGTTCGGCGGGGAGGGCGGAACCGGTGGCGCCGGCGACGCGAGCGCGACCGAGAGCGACCCCGCCGGGATCCACTTCGAGGACGGGAAGTTCGCGGCCTTCGACGACTGGCACCCGAACGCGCCCGGACGGGCCGGCGGGGACGGCGAGGACGACAGAAACGGGGAAAGCGGAGGCGACGAGGGCACCGAGGCCGGCGGCGACCGCCTCCCAGCCGACGGTCTGCTCACCGGGGCGGCCGAGTTCGAGGGACGCGACGTGCACTTCATGGCCAACGACTTCACCGTGAAGGCGGGGTCGATGGCGGCGAAGGGCGTCGAGAAGTTCCTCCGGATGCAACAGCGCGCCCTGAAGACGGGCAAGCCCGTCCTCTACCTGATGGACTCCTCGGGCGGACGGATCGACCAGCAGACCGGCTTCTTCGCCAACCGCGAGGGGATCGGGAAGTACTACTACAACCACTCGATGCTCTCGGGCGCGGTCCCGCAGATCTGCGTGCTGTACGGCCCCTGTATCGCCGGCGCCGCCTACACCCCCGTCTTCGCCGACTTCACCGTGATGGTGGAGGGGATGTCCGCGATGGCGATCGCCTCGCCGCGGATGGTGAAGATGGTCACCGGCGAGGAGATCGAGATGGAGGACCTCGGCGGCCCGCGCGTCCACGCCGAGGAGTCCGGATCGGCCGACCTCGTCGCCCGCGACGAGGAGCACGCCCGGGAGCTCGTCGCCGACCTGATCGGCTACCTCCCCGACAGCGCGGGCGAGAAGCCCCCGAAGCGAGAGACGAAGCCGCCCAAGTACTCGCCCGACGGCATCGACGAGCTCATCCCGGAGTCGCCGAACCGCGCGTACGACGCCCGCGACCTGCTCGACCGGATCGCCGACGCCGAGTCGGTCTTCGAGCTGAAGGAGGGGTACGGTCCGGAGATACTCACGGCGTTCTGTCGGATCGACGGCCGCCCCGTCGGCGTCGTCGCCAACCAGCCGACGGAGCGGTCGGGCGCCATCTTCCCGGACGCGGCCGAGAAGGCGGCCGAGTTCATCTGGACCTGCGACGCCTACGAGGTCCCCCTGCTGTACCTCTGTGACACGCCCGGCTTCATGGCCGGCTCGCAGGTGGAGAAGGACGCGATACTGGAGAAGGGCAAGAAGATGATCTACGCCACCTCCTCCGCGACGGTGCCGAAACAGACCGTCGTCGTCCGGAAGGCGTACGGCGCGGGCATCTACGCGATGGGCGGCCCGGCCTACGACCCCGAGAGCGTGATCGGGCTCCCCTCCGGCGAGATAGGGATCATGGGGCCCGAGGCCGCGATAAACGCCGTGTACGCCCGGAAGCTCGCCGCGATCGACGACCCCGAAGAGCGCGCCGAGACCGAGGCGCGGCTGCGCGAGGAGTACCGCGAGGACATCGACATCCATCGGATGGCCAGCGAAGTCGTCATCGACGAGATCGTCCCCCCGTCGACGCTCCGCGAGGAGCTCGCCGCCCGCTTCGCGTTCTACGAGGACGTGACGAAGGACCTGCCGGACAAGAAGCACGGGACGGTCATCTGACGAGACGCACGGGCGTGCGGGCGCGCTGTCGACCGCGCCGTTACAGCGCCGCGACCCACTCGGCGCCGAGGAGGTCGGTCGCGCTCCCGAATCCGAGCGCGACCGCGACGCCGACCGCCAGCAGCGCGCCGACGTACGCGGCGGATCCGACCATCGACGCGGCGGCGAACCGCGGCGCGGAGACGGACGAGGCGTTGGCGGTGGGGAGGGCGAGCCAGCCGCGCGTGCCGGGGACCGCGTTCGAGGCCGCCACCGCGGGGAGCCCCCACCGGTCGAACCAGCGGCCGGCGCCGTCGATCGCGTCGTCGCCGACCGGAACGAGGGGGAGCGACGTGGGGTCCACGTCGAACCGACGGACGGCGGCGAAGACGACCGACTGGCCGACGGTCGCGCCGACCACCGCGGCGGCGAACACCGGCAGGACCGCGACC
>NZ_JAXRUU010000007.1:0-72053 GCF_034497445.1 Halorubrum sp. AD140 | reverse complement strand
GAGGGGCGGCGGGCCGCTCGTACGTCCCGATACTCGACGCCACGGAGGCGACGCTGTTCGCCAACGAGGGCTACCGGATCATGGTCCCGATCACGAATCCGCGGACGGACGGACCGATCGTCGAGCTCGCGAGCCAGCTCGCCAGCGACCACGAGGACGGCCTCGTCCACATCGTCCACGTCGTACAGGCGCCGGAGCGCATGTCGCTGTCGGCCGGCGCCGGCCGGATCGCAGACGTCTCCGAAGAGGGGATGGCCGGGCTCCGCGAGACCGCGGAGGGGTACGACGTCGACGTCGCGACGTCGACCGTCGTGTCGCACCGCTCGTTCGAGGAGGTGTTCAACATGGCCCAGCGGACACGTCCGGATGCCGTGCTGATGGGGTGGGGCGAAGACCAGCTGTGGAGCGCCGCCCGCGCGGAGCGGCCGATCGACGAGCTCACCAACCAGCTCCCCTGCGACTTCCTCATCCTGAGCGAGAGCGACCTCGACACCTCGAAGGTCCTCCTCCCGACCTCCGGCGGACCGGACTCCTCGCTGGGGGCGGAGGTCGCGAGCGTGCTCTCGCGCACCGTCGGCGCCGAGGTGACGCTGCTGCACGTCGTCGACACTCACGAGAAGCGCGCCGGCGGCGAGGAGTTCCTCGCGTCGTGGGCGGCCGATAACGACCTCGACAACGCGAGGCGGGTGATCGACGACAGCGGGGACGTCGAGGCCGCGATCGCGCGCCTGGCCGCGAACAACACCCTCGTCATCATCGGCGCGACGGAGAAGGGACTGCTCTCGCGGCTCGTCTCGGACTCCCTCCACCTCGACGTGATCCACGACGTCGACTGCTCGGTGCTGCTCGCCGAGCGCCCCACCAGCCGCTCGATCCGCGAACGGCTGTTCGGGTCGGGCCGTCGCGTCGCCGGCCCCCCGGACGGCGGCGTCGAGCGGGACCCGGACGCGTCCAGGGGAGCGACGCTCTCCGGGCCAGACGACTCCGGCCCGCAGGCGGCCGCGCTCGCGGCGGACGGTGCCGACGCGGACGCAGACGACGGACGCGGAGTGACGGGAGCGGGCGCCGACACCGACGGCGAGGAGTCGACCGAGTCGACCGTAATAACAGACCACGCGGACCCGAGCCACGGAGAGGAGTCGGGGGACGCGGCCGGTGAGGCCGACGACCTCCCGACGGAGACGTCCGTCGTCACCGACCACGACGCCGAGGACGAAGACACCGAGGACGACTCGACGTGACCCCGTCCGGCGGAGCGACGTGACCGACGGACCCCGCGGCTCCGCTCGCGCCTGCGGACGCGGCGGATAGCGCAAGCGGCTCTTTGTCCCTCCGGCGGCTTATTGTGGGCTCCCGTCGACTGAGCGGGTATGAACCGAACACTGGCAACCGCCATCGGCGTGGCGCTGCTCGTCGCGCTGGCGGGCTGTGCGGGGCTCGCCGGCTCGACCGGAGACGCCGACGTCGGCGCGAACGAGAACGCGGGAGACGACCCGGCGTTAGACAGGAGCATCGACGTGACCGCGGACGGCGAGGCCGCGGCCGAGCCGGACCGCGCCACGGTCCGCGTGGCGGTGACCGCCACCGGAGACGACTCGGCAGCGGTCCGCGACGAGCTCGCCGCCGGCGACGAGGAGCTCCGGGCGGCGCTGACCGAGTGGGGGATCGACGAGGACGACATCCGGACCGACCGCTACGACGTCCGCGAGTCTCACGAGACGCGTGACGACCCCGAGCGGACGGAGTACGAGGGGGTCCACAGCTACGCGGTGACGATCGACGACGTGGACGCGGTCGGCGAGGTCATCGACGTCTCGGTCGACGCGGGTGCCGACGAGGTCCAGCGGATCGAGTTCGGGCTGACCGATGAGCGCGAGCAGGAGGTCCGCGAGACCGCGATCGAGAACGCGATGTCGAACGCCGACTCCGACGCGGCCGTGCTCGCCGACTCCAGCGGACTCGAAATAACCGGCGCCTACCGCGTTTCCACCGCGGACACCGGAGTGACGCCGTACCGGGTGTCCGACGCGGAGATGCTGGCCGCGAGTGGTGACGACGGCGACGCCGCGACCGGGGTCGAGACCGGCGACGTGAGCGTGGAGGTGAGCGTCAACGTCGTCTACGGGGCAGAGGAGGCCTGAGACGGGGCGTTTTCAGGCTTCGTAGCCGGCCAGATCCATCACGTCCGCGAACTCCTCGGAGTCCATGGCGCTCTCGTAGACCATCCCGCCGATCATGCCGCCGGGGTAGCTGTCGCCGTTCATCGCGTGGTTCACCTTGTGACAGTGGATTGCGTACACGCCGGGGTCGGCGTCGGCGGTGAACTCGATCGTCTTGCGCTCGGCGGGAGCGATGCTGGTCACGTCCTCGCGGTGTCGGGCGGACTCGGGGATGACGCCGCCGTCCTTCTCGACGACGGTGAACCCCTGGTTGTGGGTGTGCATCGCGTGCGACTCGTACCCGGCGTTGACGAAGTGGATCCGCACCCGGTCGCCCTCCTCGACGACCAGCGGCGACCCCTCCTCCGGGTGGAAGCTGTACGGCGCGGAGCGCCCGTTGACGGTGAACGCGTCCGGGTTGCGGTCGCGGTGGCTGAAGGAGACGTCGCCGCCCGCCGTCGAGGCCGAGAGGCGCGTGTCCCAGTCTTTCACCGTCATGAACGCCTCCGTGTCGGGGGCCTCGTACCCCTCCGGGTCG
Source organism: Halorubrum sp. AD140 (assembly GCF_034497445.1). Lineage (NCBI taxonomy): Archaea > Methanobacteriati > Methanobacteriota > Halobacteria > Halobacteriales > Haloferacaceae > Halorubrum > Halorubrum sp. AD140. The sequence continues at coordinate 69,356 of NZ_JAXRUU010000007.1, read as the reverse complement.
ACGCGGAGGATCCCGTACATCCCCATGTCGAGGTGGTTCTGCGTCTGGTAGTGGCAGTGGTACAGGTGCGTGCCCGGCTGGTTCGCGGTGATCTCGTAGGTGTGCTCGTCGCCCGGCGCGACCTGCTGACCGGTCGTCGTCGGGACGCCATCGTCCATCCAGCTCTTCGAGAGCCCGTGGACGTGGAACGTGTGCGGCCGCTCGTGCTCCGAGTTGTCGTAGGTGATCTCCAGGTCGGTCCCCTCGGTCACACGGAGCAGCGGGCCGGGAACGCTGGGGTCCGTGTCCGGCGTCTGCCACGCCCAGACCTCAATTACGGCCGGTCTTTATCTCCACGTGGCGAGACCCTCCACGCGACCAATGCGCATCGGCATCGTCTCCGACACCCACGACGACCTCGCCGCCGTCGAGGCGGCCGTAGCGCTGTTCGAACGCGAGGGTGTCGACGCCGTCGTCCACTGCGGCGACTTCGTCGCGCCCTTCTCCGTGACCCCGTTCGACGTCGAGAGCGCCGCTTTCGACTTCTACGCCGTCCGCGGAAACAACGACGGAGAGTGGGCCGTCCAGTCGACCGTCGAGGAGTTCGGAACGTACCTCGGCGAGGCCGGGGCGCTCTCGTTCGCCGCCGGACCGGAGGCGCGCCCCGTCGACGTCGCGGTGACTCACGGGACGAGCGACGTCGTCGTCGACGCGCTCGTCGACTGCGGCGCGTACGACTACGTGTTCCACGGTCACACGCACGCACACGGCGTCGAGGCGCGCGGCGGCACCGTCCGCGTGAACCCGGGCGGGCTCCCGATTCCCGTGGACGGCGCGGACGACGCGTTCCGGGTCGCGACGCTGGAGACGGCGGAGTCCGGAGCGGACGCGGTGACGCATCACGCTCTGGACGGCTGACCCGGACTCGATTGCGAAACCGACCCTCCGACCGCCGACTTTCAGCTCACAGCGGGACAGAGCGGACCCCCCGAGTTCAGTCGTGGGAGAAAGGCGAAAAAGCGCCCTACAGTCCACACGCGGAGCAGCACGCGTTCGTGTCGCCACGGAACGTCGGCGCGTGGCGACCGAGGAGGGAGTCCGAAGGGACGACCGTCAGTGATCGGGGGACGGTCACGACCCTGGCCGACATCCGTCGTCGCCGCGTCTGGGTCATCCGCCCGGTACGGCCGCTCCGTAGCGAGCGAGACGGCGACCGTCGGACGCGAAAACGCCTATTTGTCCCTTCGCCGGCTTTTAGCCGCCTCGAGTCAACCGCCGGACATGAACAGACGCTCGTACCTCGCCGGCGTGAGCGCGGCGGGCCTCCTCGCCGGCTGTACCGACGCCCTCGTTCTCGGTGACGCGGGCGCCTCCCCGCGCGATCCGCCCGAGCGGCCGGCCGACCTCACTCCAGAGTCAGTCGCGCCCTACGTCGCCGACTACGAGGAGGTCCGCGCGCACAGCCGCCACGCGAGCGAGGGGGCGACCGACGTGAGCGTCGACGCCGTCGCGACGTTCGACCACGCCGCCAACGGCGACCACTACGCGACCGCACAGCACGCCGGTACTGTGTCCCGCGAGGACGACGGCGACCGGACCGTCGGCGAGCTGTACTCCGATCCCGTCCCGTATCTCGTCGCGTCGGACCGAACCCTCAGGCTGTCGGTGGAGCGACGGCGGGTCGAGGCCGCCGAGCGCGAGCGCACGGGCGACGAGACGACGTCGCCGCCGCTCGGCGTCAGGCTCCTCAACGTCACCGACGAGCCACGCGAGATCGCGGTGACCGTCGTTCGGCGGAGCGGCCCTGACGACGGGAACCGCTCGGGCGGTGAGGACGACGGAGGCGACGCGGAGGGCGCCGACGACGGGACCGTCCTCTCGACGACCGTCGACGTCGGCCCGGAGACGGCGATCGAACTCCTCGGGATCACGGGCGTGCGCGGCGGCTATCGAGTCGTCGCAGAGATGGAGGACAACGGCGTCACCGGCCAGGGGCGGATCGAGGTCGGGCTCCCGAGCGCCGACCGCGAACCGAACGTGGACGTGGTGGTCGACGACGTCGGCGTCTCGACGCGACACCTCCCCTCCTTCGACGGCGTCTGAGGGGGCTCAGTCCTCGGGATCGGCGGAGGGTGCGGCGGACGCCGTCTCGACCCCGCTGAACTCGAACCGCGCGCCGCCCTCTGCGGCGTCGACGAGCTCGATCGTCCAGCCGTGCGCGTCGGCCACCTCCTCGACGATCTTCAGCCCGAATCCGGTCCCCTCCTCGTCCGTCGAGGCCCCGGCTTCGAACACCTCCTCGCGGCGGTGCTCGGGGATCCCCGGACCGTCGTCTTCGACGTAGAAGCCGGTCCGGTCGTCGAGGGGGCCGACCTCGACGCTGACCGACTCGCCGCCGTGGGTGACCGCGTTGGCGAACAGGTTCTCGAGGGCCTGTCCGAGTCGGCTCCGGTCGGCCCGTAACCGGAGGTCGCCGGCGACGGCCAGCTCGGCGGCCGCCGTGTCCACGTTCGTCCAGCACTCCTCGGCCAGTTCCGAGAGCGACACCGCCTCGGTCTGGTCGATGTCGGTTCCCTGCCGGGCGAGCGTCAGCATGTCGTCGACGAGGGCGTCCATCCGGTCGAGCGCTCGGGCGACGGCGTCGAGCTCGGGGGACCCGGCGTGCTCTTCTCGGAGCCGGGAACGGACGAGATCCAGGTTCCCCGTCGCGACGTTGAGCGGGTTCCGGAGGTCGTGCGAGACGAGGCCGGCGAACTCCTCGAGCCGGTCGCGCTCGCGGGCGATCTCCGCCTCGCGCGTCCTGAGCTGTCGCTCCCGCTCGATCCGGACGAACACCATCGTCACCGTCGCGGCCCAGATCCGCGCGACCGCGAGGTCGGAGTCGTCGAACGCACCGGGTTCGGTGGCGCCGACGTTGATGATCCCGTAGCGGCCGAGCGGGAGCACGAGCTCGCTGTGGATCGGTGACTCCGGGTTGTGTCGGTCGGGGTCCGCGCGAGTGTCGGAGACGTACTCGGGTTCGCCGGACTCGAACACCTCCCAGGAGATGCTCCGCTCGCCGGCGGCGAAAACGGGGTGCTCACCCACGACCTCGTCGGCCGCGTCGGTCCACACGAGCGGGTCGAGGGCGTCCCGGTCCTCGTCGTACAGCCAGATCGCCGCGATCGGGTGGCCGAGAACCTCCTCGACGTACTCCACCGCCGCCTCCGCAGCGACCTCCCGGTCGGTCGTCTTCAGGAGGTCCTGCGTCGCCTCGTGGAGCGCCTCCAGCGTGCGCGTCCGCCGGTGGAGCTCGGCCTGCCGCGCCCGCTCCTCGCGCACGTCGACGACCGTGACGACGAGGTACGTCTCGCCGTCCTGTTCGAACGGACCGAGGCTGACCGTAACGGGGACCGCGGTGCCGTCGGCGCGGCGCGCCGTCAGGTCGAGGCTCGCGGCCATGGACCGCGGTTCGGGGTCGGCGACGTGGCCGTAGAGCTCGGTGCCGGCCGAACCGCCGTCGGCGTCGTAGAGAATCCGCTCGACGTCGGTCCCTTCCAGCGCCGCCGGCCGGTAGCCGAGGACGGTCTCGACGCGTGGGTTGCCGGCGCGGACGACGCCGTCGGTGTCGACGATCAGCACCGCGTCCGGGATTCCGCAGAGCGCCTTCGGGAATCGGTCCATCTCTCTCGCCCCCTACTTCTCGTTCGGCTCGTGGACGTGTCCGCACTCGGGACACCGGACCTCCTCGCCGCGGAGGTCGGCCGAGGAGGCGCGCACCTCCCGCATCACCTCGCTGATCCGGTCTTCGGCCTCCAGCTCGTCGGCGACCGCGAGGTCGACGCCCTCGACCTCCAAGAGGAACTTCGCGACCTCCGTCACCTCGTACATCATCTCGTCTAAGTCCTCGGCGGTGAAGAAGCCGGACATCGCCCCGTAGAGGAACGTCGCGCCCGCCTTCGTCACCTTCTCCTCGAAGGAGTAGCGCGCCTGGTTGACCGCCTGCGGCGTGTACGTGTCGGTCATGAAGGGGACGAGCTCCGGGAGGTTCTCGCCGATCTTCGTCATCTCGACGCCCGTCTCGGTGCGGAAGTCGGCACAGAGCCGCGCGATAGCCCACTCGCGGGCCGTGATGTACGTCCGGTCGCGGAGGAACTCGTTGACGCGCTCGTAGCGGGCGCCGTCCATCTTCTTGAACCGCTCGTACTTGCGCACCTCGGGAGGGACGTCAGTGGCGTCGGGGTCGGTCGCGTCAGTAGCGTCGGAGTCGGCCGCATCAGTGGCGTCGGGGTCGGCCGCGTCGGAGTCGGCCGCGTCGACGCTGGTGGCGTTAGCGTCGGTCGCGTCGGCGCCACCCTCCGACGGCCCGCTCGCGGAGTCCGATCCCTCGTCGGTCTCCGGCGCGGGATCGGACTCCGGCGCGGGATCGGTGTGGTCGTTCATGGTGGTACCAACCTTACCCCCGAGCAAAAGGGCTGTCGGTGGGACCGGCGTCGCTGTCGGCCCCGGAGATCCCATTTTTCGCCCCCGGAGATCCCTTTTTTGTACCGTCGTGTGGACGTGCGTCGTATGAAGGTGCTCTGCGGGATCGGCGGCAGCGACGACTCACTCCGCGCGCTCGATCGGACCGTCGAGCGCGCGGCGGTCGCGAACGACGACCTGACGGTGGCGGTGGTCGACAACGAAGACTCGTCGGTCACCCCGGACGACGTGATTCGACGGGCCCGGGAGGCGGTCGACGAGGCCGGGATCGACGCCGAGGTCAGACGGGTCGACGGCGATCCCGGGAGCCGGCTGGTGGAGCTCGCAGAGCGGGAGGAGTTCGAGGAGATCGTCCTCGGCGGCGGCCACACGAGTCCGATGGGGAAGATCACGATCGGATCGATCGCCGAGTTCGTCCTGTTGAACGCCAAGACCACGGTCACGCTGGTCAGATGAGCGACCGACGCTATCCGGGGGCGGTGGCGGACGAGTTCCCCGTCCCCCCCGTCGAGTTCACCGATCGGGAGGGACGGACGGTGGAACTCCGGCCGTACGAGGGCTCCGAGGAGGGGTACGAGTCGCTCGTCGCGATGTACGACGACTTCGACCCGGCCGACCGCGCGCAGGGGATCCCGCCCGGGGGAGAAGAGCGCATCCGCGAGTGGCTCGACGCCATCCTCGGCGACGACTGTCTCAACGTGATCGCGTGGTGCGGCGACGAGGTCGCCGGCCACGCGACGCTTGTCCCCGACGGCGACGCCTACGAGCTGGCGATCTTCGTCCACCAGACGTACCAGCGCGCCGGGATCGGCACCCACCTCATCCGCGGGCTGCTCGGCCACGGCCAGGCGCGGGGTATCCGGAAGGTGTGGCTCACCGTCGAGCGGTGGAACCGCGCGGCCGTCTCGCTGTACAAGAAGATCGGGTTCGAGACCTCGAACGCCGAGAGCTTCGAGCTGGAGATGGGGCTTCGACTGAACGACGAGGCCGAGGGGAACGGCGAGAGCGACGAGAGCGACGATCGGGAGGCGTAACGCCCCCCTCGACGCCGAGCGGAGCGTCCCCCGGCGGCCCTCGCTCGCCGGGATCTTCAAGTCTTTACGTGCGGCGGGCGAGCGCTCCGGTATGAGCCATCGGATCCTTCTGCTGGGGGCGCCCGGGGCCGGAAAGGGAACGCAGAGCGCGAAGCTCGCCGACGAGTACGACGTCGAGCACGTCACGACGGGCGACGCGCTCCGCGCGAACAAGGACATGGAGACGGAGTACGGCACGCCGCGCTCGTTCATGGAGGCCGGCGAGCTCGTCCCCGACCCGGTCGTCAACGAGATCGTCGAGGCCGCGCTGGCCGACGCCGACGGGTTCGTGCTCGACGGTTACCCGCGCAACCTCGACCAGGCCGAGTACCTCTCGGAGATCACCGACCTCGACGCCGTCGTCTTCCTCGACGTCGACGAGGAGGTGCTCGTCGACCGGCTCACCGGCCGGCGGGTGTGCGACGACTGCGGGGCGAACTTCCACGTCGACTTCCAGCCGCCCGCGGAGTCGGGGATCTGCGACGAGTGCGGCGGGGAGCTGATCCAGCGCGAGGACGACACCGAAGAGACCGCCCGCGAGCGGATCGAGGTGTTCTACGACAACACCGAGCCCGTCGTCGACCACTTCCGCGAAGAGGGCGTCCTCGTCGAGGTCGACGGCGAGGCGGCGCCGGAGGAGGTCTTCGATCGGATCCGGGACGTCGTCGAGGCGTAGTCCGCTCGTCTCGGGCGCGCTCCGGTCGTCTATCGGGAGATAACGGTCCGCCGCCGATTCTACAAGGTTCTTAACCGTCGGCTGCTAACCGGCCGGTAATGAGCAAGGTCGAACGGAGAGTCCGCTCGCTCGTCAGCGAGGACGGCGAGATGCGGGACGCCCTCGAGGTCGTCCTCGACCGCGCCACCGACGGCGAGGTCCGGTGGGTCGACGTCCGCGACGAGATCACGAGCGGTCAGTGGGGCCGCCTCATCGAAAAGGAGATCCTCGTCGACGGCGAGTCCGGCTTCGCGCTGGCCGATCCGGAGGAGATCGAAGCGGGAATGACCGCGGAGACCGGGAGCAGCGGCGGCGACGTCGAGACGCCGGAGACCACCACGTGGTCGAAGTGGGACAAGCTCGCCGCGGTGGCGACCATCGGCGCGTTCGTCGGCTACGCTGTCGGTCCCGTCCGCGACACGATAGCCGGGGCGATCGACGTCGTTCTCGGGCCGTTGTTGAACGTCGTCCCGTTCTACGTCGTCATCATGGTGATCGCGCTCGCGACCGGACTGTACTCCACGCTGCTGCGCGCGGGGCTCATGGACATGGAGAAGATGAGCCAGTACCAAGAGCGGATGAAGGACATCCAGGACCGGCGCAAGGAGGCGAAAGAGCGCGACGACGACGCGGCGCTCGACGCCATCCAGGAGGAGCAGATGGACGCGATGGGCGATCAGCTCGGGATGTTCAAAGAGCAGTTCCGCCCGATGGTGTGGATCATGTTCCTCACCATCCCGGCGTTCCTGTGGATGTTCTGGGTGATCGGCTACCGCGGCTCCGACTCCGCGTACCCGGAGATCGCGGCCCAGGAGCTCGTCGTCCCCATCGCGGGGACGGTCACCTGGGACACCGGCATCGTCGGGCCGATCCAGATGTGGATCCTCTGGTACTTCCTGTGCTCGATGGCATTCACCCAGCTCGTCCAGAAGAGCCTCAACATCCAGATGTCGCCGTCGTCGTCGTAACGCTGTCGACGTAGCGCCATCGTGGGAACCCTGTCGTCGCGCGGCGCGGTCGAACGCTTTTTTGCGGTTCGACGTCTCGGTCGCCCGGTCAGACCACTCGATTCTCCAGCTCCGCACCTTCGTCGAGCCGTTCGAGGTTGCCAGCGAGGATGTCGGCGACGCGGTCGTAGTAGTACGGCGTGTGACCCGCGTTGTGCGGAGTGATCGTGACGTTGCCGAGCCCCCACAGCGGGTGGTCCTCGGGGAGCGGCTCGGGATCGGTCACGTCGAGTGCGGCGCCGCGGATCCGGCTGTTCCGCAGCGTGGAGACGAGCGCGTCTGTGTCGACGATCGGCCCGCGCGCGATGTTGACGAGGACGGCGTCGGAGCGCATCGTCTTGAGCGCCTCGGCGTCGACGAGCCCCCGCGTCGCCTCGGTGAGCGGACACGCGAGCACCACGTACTCGGCGTCGGCGATCGCCTCGTGGAACTCCTCGAAGCCGTACACCTCGTCGGTCGGTCCCCCCTTCTCGGGGGAGTAGCGCACGCCGACCGTGTCGACGTCGAACGGCTCCAGCCGATCGACCACCGTTCGGCCGATGGCGCCCAGCCCGACGACCGCGACGGTCGAGCCGTACACCTCGGTCGTCTCGTAGGTGCGCCACTCTCGCCGCTCCTTCTGGCGGTGTGCACGCGGCCACTGCCGAGCGTGCGTGATCATCGATCCGAGGACGTACTCGGAGATGTTCGGCCCGTGGACGCCCGAAGCGTTCGTCACCGCGACCCCGCGGGCTTCGAGCGCGTCGTGCGGCAGGTGGCCCGTGCCGGCGAACACGCACGCGAACAGTTCGAGGTCCTCGGCGGCGGCCAACAGCTCCTCGTCGACGTGCAGCCCGACGGCGACGCGGGCGTTCCCGATCAGCTCGCGCTCCTCGTCGGGCGTCCGCGCGATCGCCACCTCGAGGTCCGGGAGTCGCTCGCGCAGCGAGGCGGCCAGGTCGCGAGCGTCCGAGCCGTGGATCGTCTGTCGCAACACGAGAACGTCTGGATCGGCCATGGCGGGTGACTCGCCGCGACGCACATAAAGAGTGTCCGTGCGGCGAAGGGTGCCGGCTTATCGACGAGACCGACCCCGCAACTCGCTTCCGCTTACTCCAGCGCCGCGTCGAACGCGGCCTGCAGGTCGGCTTTCATGTCGTCGACGTGCTCGATGCCCACGGAGACGCGGATGAGCCCGTCGGTGAGCCCGGCCGCCAGCCGCTCCTCGCGGGGGATCGCGGCGTGGGTCATCGCGGCGGGCTGCTCGATGAGGCTCTCGACGCCGCCGAGCGACTCCGCGAGGGTGAACACCTCGGTCTCGCTCACGACGGTCGCGGCCTGATCGAGGCTCCCGTCGAACTCGAAGGAGAGCATGCCGCCGAACCCGTCCATCTGCTCGGCCGCGAGCTCGTGGTCGGGGTGGCTCTCTAACCCGGGGTAGTAGACGCGGCTCACGTCGTCGTGAGCCTCCAGCCACTCGGCGAGCGCCATCGCGTTCTCGCAGTGGCGGTCCATCCGCACCGGGAGCGTCTTCGTCCCGCGCAGAACGAGGAACGCGTCGAACGGGCCGGGCGTCGCCCCGACCGAGTTCTGGTAGAAGCCGAGCCGCTCGTCGAGGTCGGCGTCGTCGACGATCAGCGCGCCCCCGATCGTGTCGGAGTGGCCGCCGAGGTACTTCGTCAGCGACTGACAGACGACGTCGGCGCCGCGTTCGAGCGGGCGCTGGAGGTACGGCGTCGCGAACGTGTTGTCGACCGCACAGAGCGCGTCGTTCGCGTGCGCGATATCCGCGAGGGTGGCGATGTCGTTGACGTTCATCAGGGGGTTCGTCGGCGTCTCGACCCACACCAGCTCAGTCTCCTCGCGCATGGCCGCCCTCACCGCGTCGTGGTCGGTCGTGTCGACGAACGTCGTCTCGACGTCGTACTCGTCGTACACCTGCGTGAGGATGCGGTGGGTGCCGCCGTACACGTCGTCGCCGGCGACGACGTGGTCGCCCGCCGACAGCAGGTTCAACACGGTGTTGATCGCGCCCATCCCCGAGGAGAAACAGCGCGCGTGGCTCCCCGACTCCAGCGACGCGAGGTTCGCCTCCAGGTCGCTGCGCGTCGGGTTGCCCGTCCGGCTGTACTCGTAACCGCGGTGCTCACCGGGCGCGTCCTGCTCGTAGGTGGAGTTCGCGTGAATCGGCGTCATCAGCGCGCCGGTCTCCGGATCCGGCTCTTGGCCGGCGTGGATCGCGCGGGTCTCGAAGCGGCGGGCGTCAACGTCGGCGGCGGTTCCGTTACAAGAGTCGCCGTCGGCAGCGTCGACCGCGTCGCCGTCGGTCGCGTCGGGCTGGTCACTCATACCGGAGGGACGTCGCCGAGCGTCCTGATTCTTCCCCTTCGCGGCGACACCGGTCGAGTCGCGACCGCTCTAGCCGGACGGGTCAGCGAGAAGTGCTCGGTCAGGGATTTGAACCCTGGTCGTCGGCTGTCTTCCGAACCGGCACGCGTCGCGCCGAATCCGTCGAAAGGCCAACATGATTGGCCGGACTACACCAACCGAGCGCGATTTCCGCTTGTGCCGCATCCGATTTAACTCTTCTCAACTTCCGGTACCGTGCGAGACGTCGACAGGCTCGCGGTGTCCGGATCTGGGGCCGGAACGGACGGCGACCCGTCGGTCGCGACCGTCCCGCGATCGAAGGCCACCCCGAATCTCTCGACGCTGGATCCCTCGACGCTGGATCCCTCGACGCCCACGTACCCACGGAACCGTCCCGGACTCCGCGCGGTTCCCGCCTCCTTCTCGCGTCCACGATCCGTTATATATTTCTATATAGTCATATGATTTTGATACCTATCTGCTCCATAATTCGACTCCGCAGTACCACCGGGCGCTCTCGTATGCGGTTAACAACCGTCGAGAGTGAGTTGTGCCGAAGTATATATTTTAGACAAAGTTAAGGGAGGTCGAGTGTCATACGAAGCCATGGAAACGAGGAAGGTGCAGGTCACCGGCGGCTCGACGTACACCGTCTCGATCCCGAAGACGTGGGCGACGGCCAACGACGTGGAGGCCGGCACGGAGATCGAGTTCTACCCCGACGGCGACTCGCTGTTCCTCACGCCGCGGTCGGAGGAGGAGCGGACGCGCGGGACGCTCGACGTGACGGACCTGTCAAAACAGGCGCTCACTCGCGCGGTTACGACGATGTACGTGAGCGGCTTCGACGTGATAGAGCTGGAGGGGACCGAGATCACCACCGAGCAGCGGTCCACCGTCCGCGAGGCGGTCCAGAGCCTCGTCGGGCTGGAGGTGTTAGAGGAGACCCGCAGCCGCGTCGTCATCCAGGACCTGCTCGACTCCTCCGAGCTGTCGATCCACAACGCCGTCACTCGGATGCGACTGATCTCGCTATCGATGCTGGAGGACGCGATCGACGCGCTCTCCGAGCGCGACCACGACCTCGCGCGCGACGTGATCAGCCGTGACGACGACCTCGACCGGCTGTGGCTCGTCGTCTCGCGGATATTCCGGGCGACGCTGCGCACGCCGAAGGCGGCCGAGGAGCTCGGACTCCCCCGCGAGGAGTGTTTCGACTACCACTCCAGCGCCCGCCAGCTGGAGCGGATCGGCGACCACGCGACGAAGATCGCACACCTGACGCTCAACATCGAGGAGCCGCTCCCGAGCGAGGTCGTCGAGGCGGTCGACGACCTCCACGAAGACGCGGTGGAGGTGATTGACACCGCGATGGACGCGCTGTTCGCCGACGAGCCCGAGGAGGCGACCCGCCTCGCGAACGAGGCGCGCACCGGCGTCAGAGCGATCGACGAGCGGGTCCGCGCGATCGACGAGCTGCTGCGCGACCTCGACCCGGCCCGCGCGCAGCTGCTCGGGCTCGTCGTCGACTCCGTCCTCCGGTCTGCCGACTACGGCGGAAACGTCGCCGAGACGGCCCTCCAGAAGGCCGCGCCGACGCCGTGACTCAGTCTCGCCCCCGCGAGGAACCGCTCTGTCCGGTGGGCGGGTTTTTTGGGCGTCGCCCGCCGAGTCTCCGGTATGCCAGAGATAGAACTCGGCGTGCCGCGAGGGGTCGTCGAGTCGCTGCCGGAGGAGGACGGGACCGCCGAGCAGGACATGCGTCGCGCCATCGCCGGGATCCAGTCGCGGATCAACGAGGAGATCGAGGGGGCCGAGCCGGGGGACGCGGCCGCGGTCGTCGCCGACGCGGTCGAACGCATGGAGGCGCAGGCGAGCACCTACCACGAGTTCGTCCCCGAACTGCGCGCGTGGGGGCAATCGCCGATCTACGCGATCGCGTGGAGAAACCTCTACGTGGAGCTGATCGGCCAGCTGTACGAACACGAGTGGCTGGAGGGCCAGCTGGACCGCGAACGGACCTTCCGGCTCGTCGAAGACGGGATTCGCCTCTCGGACCTGTAGGGTTACCCGTTTTTAAGCCGTTGCAGTTCGATAACCGCGTATGGAACTGGAACTGCGGTTCTTCGCGACGTTCCGCGAGGCCGCCGGCGGAAAGATCGTCGAGAAGACGTTCGCCGACGGGTCGAGCGTCGGCGACGTGTTGCGAGATCTGGAACGCGAGTACGACGGGATGGACGGCCGGCTGATCGTCGACGGCGGCCTCGCACCACAGATCAACGTGCTGAAGAACGGTCGCGAGGTGCTCCACCTCGACGGATTGGACACCGATCTGGAGGACGGCGACCGCCTGTCCGTCTTCCCGCCGGTCGCGGGCGGAGCATGAGCGGCGACGCCGACGCGGCCCCCGACGTCGGACCCGACGACGACCTCCCGCCGACAGAAGAGGGCTGGGAACGCAAGACGGTCGCGTACCGCGGTATCTCGCGTCGGCTCGCGGCCCACTATCTCGTCAACCTCGGCGGAGAGCTCGTCGGCACCGACGACCCGGCGGAGGCGACCCGCGTGGACGGAGACGGGTGGCGCGTCGCGCTCAGCACCGAGAAGGTGACGGCCGCGGGCGCGATAACGCTGACCGAGGTCACCGCGGCGTTCGCGGGCGAGCCGGGTGCGCTCGCGGAGCTCCTCCCGAGGTATCGCCAGAAGGCGATGCGAGCCGGCGGCTGATGGACGACGAGGAACGGTCCGGAGCGGGGTCGACGTCGTCGACCGGCGACTATCCGATCGACGGGACCGCGCTGGTGAAGACGGCGGCGCTCGCGAGCGTCCCGGCCGAGCGACTCCCCGCTCTTCTCGCCCGCGTGCAGGCACACCTCGGACCGCGGATCGACGACTACCGCCGGGGGTACGAGCGGATCGCCGTCGAGCCGGACCGCGAGACGTTCCTCGTCGAGCCCGACCACTGGGAGGGGATCGCGGAGCGGCTGGGGCTCTCCGACCGCGAGCGCGACGCCGTCGTCCGCGCCCACGAGACCGCGGTCGAGCGCGCGGGACGGGGCCGGACGCGCCGCGAGGAGTTCGAGACCGCCCTCGAGATCCGGTCTGGCGTCGTGATCGGAACCGCGGGCGATCGCGACGCGGAGTGAGGCCCGATCGGCCGCGACCGACGCCTTTTCGACGCCTCCGCGTGGACGTCCCGCCATGCGACTCGCACGCCTGCTCACGCCGGACGGACCGGTCGCCGGACGCTACGAGGACGGGACGATCGTCGCCGCCGACGGCCGCTACGAGGTCGGCCGCGACGGGCGGCTCCTCCCGCCCTGCGACCCGAGCGCGCTCTACTGCGTCGGGCGGAACTACGCCGAGACGCTCGACCAGATGGAGTACGAGCGCCCCGAGGAGCCCGACTTCTTCATCAAGCCGCCGACGAGCCTGCGCGCGCACGGAGAGACGATCCCGTACCCCGAGTGGACCGACGAACTGACCTACGCCGGCGAGCTGGTCGCCGTCATCGACGAGCGCTGTCGGGACCTCGAGCCCGAGGACGTCCCCGAGGTCGTCCGTGGGTACACGGTCATGAACGACGTCGACGCGCTCGACCAGCAGGGCCGGACCGCGCGGAAGGCGTTCGACGGCTCCGCGCCGCTCGGCCCGTGGATCGAGACCGACGTCGACCCGACGAGCCTCGACATCTCGACGACGGTCGGCGGGGAACAGCGCCAGGACGCCAACACCGAGCTGATGCTGTTCGGCCCCCACGAGATCGTCTCGTACCTCTCGGAGCGGTTCACGTTCCGGCCCGGCGACTGCGTCGCCTTCGGGAGCCCGGCGAACCCGGGGCTCGTCGAGCCGGGCGAGCGCGTCGAGATCACCTACGAGGGCGTCGGCACCCTCTCGAATCGGGTCGTCGACGGGGCGTAACCGAGGACAGCACTGTCAACGGCGACAGTGTGTCGAGAACGATTGCGTTGACGGAGCCCCCTCAGTGAGACTTCAGTTATCCCGATAGCTCGCGCTTCGCCCTCCGCGCTCGCTCGGACATCTCCTCGTTGCCCTCGACGTCCGCGAGGGTCTCGACGGCCTCCAGGTTCCGCACCGCGTCGTCGAGGAAGGAGAGCACGTCGCCGGTGTACGCGTACACCATGTAGTCGTCCGTCATCACGTCCACGATCGCCTGCGGGCCGAGTCCCTGCGCCCGGAGCTCCAACACGTACCGCATGAACTTCTCCTCGGGACAGCCGCAGTAGGGGTTCGCCTGACAGTCGCAGTCGAGGAAGTCCTCGGCGAAGTCGAGGATCCGGTCGCGGGTCGTCGAGTCGAGCTTCGAGAGGCCGTCACCGCCGAACAGCACGTCGAGGGTCGCGCCGGCGAACGCGCCCTTCGGGACGTTCGTCTCCAGCTGGGAGGCGAGCTGCCGGTGGTTCTTCACGTAGATCTTGTCGGTGAACGCCACGGTTGCGCCGGAATACGCCGGCTGGCAGTAAAAGGGCCGTGGTCGTCGGTCCGCCGCCCCGTCACCGATTCGGGCCGATCGCGGACGGCACCGCCTCGCACGGCCGTCCGGGAGTCGTAACGGTTATTTATCAAAGCGGGATAGATATCGACGCGTGTCCGGGTTAGGGTAGTGGACTATCCTTCAGCCTTGTGGAGGCTGAGACGCGGGTTCGATTCTCGCACCCGGACCTTGACATTTCTAACCCCGTAGCCGTGGTTCGGTTTTGGCTGGTTCTATAATAAGAGTGAAACAATGAACCAGGTCAAAGAGGCGGGGTTCGACGGTGGTAGAATAGTCCCCAAACCAACAGAATCGGAGCTTTCAGACCGTCAGCTCGAAGATTATACCGAACACCGTGTGCGGCAAATCTCTTGGATGCAGGACATAGGGAAGAATCCGGAGCAAGGCGAAGGCTACGCGCAAGATACGGTGAACGGCCGAGTGTACCGTTTAGACCAGTTCTATCGCTTCGTTTGGGAATACGAAGACCGGTACACGACTCAGATAACTCACGACCACGCCGACGCGTGGATGCGTGAACTTGCTGCGGGTGACACCTCACAAGAGAACAAGGCCAGCCATCTGAAAGCCATCAAGATGCTGTTCCGCTGGCGAGCGTGGGCGTTCAATGGTGAGGAGTGGGACCCGGAGATCAGCTTCAGTACCAATACCGGCCAGACCAACCCGAAAGACTTCCTCACCGAGGAGGAACGCCGGAAAGTCAGAGACGCCGCGCTTGAACACGGAAGCGTTCCGAACTACGGCAACATCACGCCTGAAGAACGAGACCGCTGGAAAGCCCATCTCGCTCAACGGTTCGAGAAGCCAAAACAGGAGGTGGGCCCGAGCGACTTCGAACGGGCCAACTCATGGAAGATTCCCAGTCTCATATGGACCGCTTTGGATGCCGGTCTACGTCCCGTCGAAGTGAAGCGAGCAACGGTCTACTGGGTCGACACTTCCAATATGTTACTCCGCATCCCGAAAGAGGACTCGTCGAAGAATCAGGATAACTGGGCGGTGTCGGTCACCGAACGGACATCCAACGCACTCGAACGCTGGCTTGCCGAACGCGAACAGTACGACAAGTACGACGAGAGCGATAGATTGTGGCTCAATCGTGCGGGAACGCCCTACCAGTCGTATTCGTTGAACCGCATCTTCAGAAACGTCTGTGAAACCGCTGAGATTCCCTCAGAAGGGAGAACGTTCTATGCGATCCGACACAGCTTGGGAACGTACATGACGCGCGAGGAGGGGCTGGGTGCGACACAGGCGCAGATGAGGCACAAGAGTCACACGTCGACGATGCGCTACGACCAAGCTCCAGTTGAAGACCGGCGTGACGCGCTGGACAGAATGGGGTAAGCGGAGACAGATTGACGAGAGGAGCCCGACTTCTCTCCTCTCGGTTCGGCGTCTCAGTTATCTTCATACCACGAACGGGTAGTGAATGGTTCTATCGAAGAACGGTCCGGAAGCGGTTCCAAGTTAGATTGCGGAACGGTATGGCTGGGGTCTGATTCGTGAGTCATTACTTCGGCATCAAGGACCTGCTGTTTTGCCGCCCAACCGAGAAGGTCAACGATGACAGTATCATTGAGTGAACCGGCTTGTTTGGTGATCTCACCGCCGCCGTCTGACAATCTTCCCGTGACAATCTCGTTGGGAGACACTTGGTACTCTTCCTCAGCACAATCAATCAAATACTCATCCAGATTCACCCGAGTGTGGATGTAATAGTCCGCTGTGACGCCATCCTCTTTTACGAGTAAACGTGGTTGCCGATGCGTGTATCCCTTCACATCAACCCCTGCTCGATGCCCGTTGAACCGTACTAAGAAATCGTAGCCAGAGTCTGGGCCTGATGTATCAGTATTAAGCGTCAAGTCGTAGTATTTGGCCGCAGCCAACTCAGCTAATGCTCCGATAAAATCACGCTCGATTGTGGAAGGGCCGCTGTAGCTCTCAGGGTCGGCGACTTCGCTATCTCGCTTTCCTCTGGTCCGGCCACACGCTATCCGAACCGCTTGCCGAACCTCACGGGGCACAAGCCTAACCGACTCCATAGATACACAAGCAACGCCTCCTGTTAAAAAATCAGAAGGTTTCTCTATGGTGTGGTCTCCTAACTCAAAACAAGGACGTAAGGCCGACAAATCGTTTGACTCTCGTTCGGAACAGCAGAGACTCACTGGGTGGTGTTTTGACCAGGCCATTGCGGCGTTCTCGTTTGTAGCTGTTGGCATTGTCGCGATGAATCATAATCCAGCCTCAATCTCCGTATCGTCGCATACAACGTACTCAGAAATATCAAAAAGTTGTCTTTACAATCGTTCAAAACAAATATCCATATGGGTATAACCCTATGGCTAAGGAGAACGACGAGGAGCGACAGCAACGGAAACAGATAGACATCCACGGCAACCCGGTAGACGACGGGGATGGCAAGGACGACGAGACGGTGCTTAACGAGAAGGGCGAGGAGATGCCGTGGTACGAGTGTAAGTCGGGAGCGAATAGATTTGAGTTGGTCTCATTATATCAAAAATCTATCAGAAGAAACGACGAAGAGGTAGCGGCGTATTGCGGCTGGGAACTCGTCCGCTCCGGGCACGCAGAGAAGTTCTGGGAAAGCACGATACTGTTCATCGTGGAGGACCTTAGGGCCAACTCGGAAGAAGCTCTCCTCCTCGACTACTACCACCGCCTGGCGAAGGAACGCTGGGACCCAGAGTCGTGGGAGGGACGGATCACAGCCATCCACGCGGCCCTGACAGCCGCAAGAGCCCCACCGAGCCGCGAGAGCACGCACGCCAACGATTGGTTCTCGAAGGTTAGTGACGAGCGTGAGGCGGCTTTCGAGGAAGGGCGAGAACCAGAAGCCGAGTTCCCGGTGACGGAGCAGCAGTTAGAACTGGGCGGTATGTACGATGTCGCTCTCGACAAACACACGTATTCCGGCCAGAATCGGGGACGTGACTGGCATCACTTCTTCGTCAGGGCCAGCCGGGTATCAGAACCCGGAGAACCCGAGCTATCCCGCAAGTGGCAACGTCGACGCCTGGAGATTGATCCCAAGCGGTCGTTCAGCGAGGAGGAGATCGAACACGCCCTCAAACCGGTTGACCCGGAGAACCGCTGGGAGGAGGACATCGTCAATCCGAACGAAGACCTCGACGACTTCGACGAGGAGGCGTGACTACCGATGGCCACCAGTGACGACGTCGAGACAGGCCAGCTCGGAGTCGACCAGAAACGTATCCTTGAAGAGCTCATCTTCAGCCAAGCCGAGTCTCTCGTCGACGGCGTCCGCGAACTTATCCAGAACGGCGTAGACGCGCCCGGCTCGGAGACGGTCACCGTGTCGATCACTCCGGAACGCACCGTAGTTGAGGACGACGGCGAGGGGATGGACCTCAGCGAAACGCAAATCCGCGAGTTCCTCACCCTACTCGGCAAATCAACGAAGCGGGACGACCCGACCGCAATCGGGATGTTCGGTATCGGATTCGGCCAAGCCCTCGCCAAAGGACGCGTTACCGCTCAGAGCGGGACGACTGTGGTCGAGTTCGACGCCAAGGAGTGGTTCCGCGAATACCGCCTCTACGACGTCGACGACGCGGTCGATGGCTTCCGTGTCGAGATTGACCACTACGACGACGAGGTTCCCGACTCCGACTCGACAACGTGGGACGACTACGTCGACGACCTCGGGGAACGCTTCCAGTTCATGGAGTTGGTTCACGACGCCGAAGTTATCGTCAACGGGGAACGCGTGAGCGACCGGGTTCCCGAGGATGAGATGTACGACGTCGACTACGTGTACGAGGATGACCTGGCCTACATCGCGCTCCGGGAGAAGGGCATCAGCGACTGGGTCAAGGTGTATTCGGCGGGGCTGAAAGTCAAGAGGGTCGACGGTCACGGCATCTCCGGATACGTAGTCACGAAGCAGAACCTCGACCTGAATACCGCTCGCAACGAGATACGCTCCGGCTGTGAAACCTGGGCCGCCGTTCGTGACACCCTCGACGACGCACGGGCCGTGGTGTATCGTGAGTACGAGCCCTCAGAGCTGACCGATGCGGGCCGCGCGGGAGTTGCGCGGCTAATCGGCAAAGGGTACGACGAGTTCGAGGATGCGCCTGTGCTCAAGGACGGTGATGGAGACTACGTCAGCTACGCGAACGTCCGCGACAGCGACGAGATGATCTGGTCGACCAAGGACAGCCCGTGGGCGGGCAAGCTCGCCACTCGCGGCGAGACAGTCATCCTTGAAGACGACCCAGCGGGCCGGGAAATCCAGAAAGCCGCCGACCGCTCCGAGGAGATCAAACTCCCGGACAGCAAGGACGAGAAGGCGACAGCCCGTGCTCTTGGGGTGTTCCGAGGGTATGAGCAACTCGACGACGATGAGGGTCAAGAGAAGGTGTCGACACAGAAGATGGCGATAGCCCGCGTCCTCGCGCACAAGATGGGATTGAATCGAGAGATACGTTACGGATTAGATGACCAGTGCCGGGCCTGGACGGACGGAGAAGACGCCATATGGCTCACAGACAGTGCTTGGAGCAAGTCCTACTGGGAAGGATGGGTGTTTCAGCTTTGGCGTGTGCTCGCCCACGAGGCCGCTCACAACGAGTCGAGTGAAGGCCAGCCCGACCACGGAGAGCAGTTCTGTCGAAACCTACGCGAGCGGATGGACAAGCACGAGCCTGCGTATTTAGAGCTGATTGAGGAGATCCGCGACGAGGGTGTCAACGCGACCGTGAGACAGTACTGTCACGTCCACGGGCTCGATGTATAACCCCCACCGTCGGCCGCCCCTAACAAGGGCTGTCCGATGCCTTTGGCGCTTCCCGTGCTACTTTCACTTGGGGACAGTTTCACAACTCGACGTATTTCGTCCCGAAGTAGCTGTTGGCACAGTCCGCTCCTGTCTGGGACCAGATTCAGTTCAGTTACGAATCGTCGGAAGACGACGAGTCAGAATCGTCGTCGTACCCTTTCTGAGATTCCGCATCAGGAGCGTCTTCAAGGGGGGAACCATCGAAGGCATCTCCTGACGAAGAATCACCAGTTGAATCGCTCTCGTCACTCATACGACATGCTTTGACCCTGTCCCATATAAAGTTCAGGCAAAGCTCGCGATAAGGATTCATTTGCTGAACTGGAGGTCTGACCTACGAATCAGAGGAAGAACCGGAGTCCGATTTGTCGGCATTTGCTGATACTGCGTCTCCGGCATCTTCAAACGGAGAGCCATCGAACTCGTCACCGTCCGGATTTGCTTCTGAATCATCATTATCGCTCATACGAAACTCATATGGGCAAGTAGAATCCCTGAGAGTAATAAAATAACGCCGAGAAGTGAGAGGATCATCGCACTGTACACTTCTTTTGAACGGCAATCAGTTACATCCGCAGCGTTGGCCCTCCAGCGGTCATATTTTCGCGCATAGACTGCGATATACTCTACTTCTGGATGGTCTCCGCTCCGAACCAGATCAACCGCTTTTTTTGATGGGCCAACGGTTAGATGAGCGTTTCGCTGTGTATAGAACCCCAGTCCAGTTGACGCAAAGAGAGCAAGACTACCCAGGCCAAGCAGGAGAACAGTCACGAGCTGAGGCTGAGATGGTATGTCTGTTCGCGTTAACACAGCGATGATAATCGTCCCGACAATACCGTTGAACTGAATCGCACGCCACCCCTTCTCCTTCTTGTCCTCAAACGATTCCAGTTCATGTTGATGGGCGGAGCGTACATCTTCCAGAACCCGACGGAAAGCTCCAACGTCGTAGTCGTTGGGATCGATCGAAGGTTCAGAATCCTCAGACTCAGTATCCGTTTTCTCTGGCTCTTCTGTTGAATCCATTTTAATAGATGCCTATGAGAACCTGTCACTAAACGGTATATGGTACGCTGACATTGGCTACTCGTTGCGGTCGGTCGGTTCTCTTGATTATAGGAGGACAGAATCCACAGATACGGTACTGTATATCTCCTATTGATAGGCCTGAAGGGCATCTAACCGCCCGAGTATGTCGTTACCTTTGTCTGTCGGTTATTATTGAAAGTCTGCTTAAGTTCACACTTTTATGGATTGAGTACGTAGGTTACGTACAGCCACATGCCGACTAAGGATGTTCGTCTTCGCGAGGACCACCACCGGTTCGTTCAAGATGAGGCTCTGTCTCTGAGCGGATTAGTCCAGAATGGGATTGACGAGGTGAAAAGCGGCGACCGTGAGCTTCCGACAGAAGCCGACCGCGAAACCGAGGGGCACGACCTTATCCGCACCTCGGTGAGTCTAACCGATGAGCACGACGATTTTGTCGGTTCGCGGGAGTTCGTATTCTCTGTATTCGTCCATCAGCTGATCGAGGAGCGAATCAAGCGAGAGCAACTGCTTCAACACATCCAGGACGGCGACATCTAATGATTCAGCAGAAAAATCCGTGCCGTTCCAGCGGCACGAATCACCGCACCCGATTGGTTACGGTAGATGGGTACGAGGGCTCCGTTCCACGGGTCTTTGCCCGTTTTGGACTTCGTGATCAGACAGTATGAAAGTTGTTATGCCACAAGTCCAATCCGGTCGCTCGTCCCCGTTGTTCCTCCCTTAGACGGTAAGCTAAGACAACGAAAGTATTGATGAGTGACCCAGAGACTCAGCATCAGCCCCAGAGTCAGTCGCCCCGCGCTACTGTAACTGGAGGCAACCTTAGGGAAAAAAGAGCGGTCAGCCCCAGAGAGCTACAGCGCACCGTCACAACAGAGGCTGAAGAGCTGTGGAAGCAGAATGAGCAGCTATTGTATTGGGCGCTTGAACAGAGACAGAATACGCTTGTACAGACGGTTCCTGGCGGCGGAAAGTCCCACTTCAAGGAGGTTATTGTTCCACAGCTGGCCGCAGGAACGGAGAATCGATTTGTACTCGCCACGACGGAGTATCGAAACCGTCAGGAGACATGTCGGCAAGTGCTTGAAACACTTGTCGACCAAGATCTGGTTGACGATGTTAATGTAGTCTATATCCCGGCACCGCGGGAGTGCTATGGGAATATACCTCAGCTCCAACCGTCTCAAGACGGGGGATGGAAAGTCACTACTCCTGATGATGATGAGACCGTATGTCAAACGTTCACGAAGAGAAATGGTGAGTATGTCGAGCCCGTTGCGGGAGAGATAGACGAAATCGTCCAGCGTGGCACGACAACGGGTGCGGTTCACAAGGCGGCTTCCAGCGATTGGGAACAGGTGTTTACTCTGCGCAACCCCAACTACGAAGACTCGCCACTCGTCTGTCAGCGACGGGGGATGGAGAAAGGGTACGACCCTGCTGACCCTCGTAGCGAACCAGCCTGTCGTCATCGTCGAATAATGAAACGGCGTTTACAAGAGATCGAAAATGGCGATGCCGATATTGTCATTTGCGGTGCTTCGCTTCTATACCAAGAAGATGTTGTCAGAGATGCAATCGTAATCGCAGACGAAGATGTCTCAAGTGAACTGGTTCGGAAGTATCCAGAAAGCTACCTTGAAAACGCCGTCGAGAACTATCTCACAGGTATCGAGCCAGGACCAAACACGTATCGTAGCTCTGTTCGCGCAGATGAGGAAGACCGTCAGAAGACGATTTCGTACATCTGCGAGAACCACGGACATCAATTTGACATCGATGACGAGGACGACCGAGAACCATTAGTGAACCGCCAGGCCCCCGTGAAATCGGAGATGTATCACTATGAGCGTGCAGAAGCACCACTACTAACTCTCGGATGGTTGGCTGGGGAGGAGACCGACGAAACAGAGCATCTTGTCTACGAATCAGAGAATCATCCATATACGGTCACCTTCGACCTGGAGCGCAACGACACCAATAACAACCACAAGATGGTTGCGATGACGAATCCGCCGTCAGCCCTCCAATACGCGAAGCAGGTTATCGCACTCGACGCGACCGGTTCCGAAGTATGGTGGGAACGCCTTACCGGAGTTGAGTTCGAATCGGTGAGTCCAAATCCGAGGGACGAGCGTGGCAAGGTTGTTTCCGAGGCGTTCAACATCGAGTTCCGCTCGCTGACTGAGAAGATGGTAGCACTCAGCCGACCTAACAACCTGTCAGCGCGTCAGTTTCTCGCTATCCTCCAAGCTATCGTGAATCATCATGACGCCGATGAGGTGAGTGTTGTCACCTCAAAAGCGATGCGACGCAAGGTCAAAAACAGCGAGTACGTCGACGACATCATGGAGTTAGCCTATGCTGATGAACTCCTGTATTTCGGCGGCTTACGGAGTGAGAGAACTTTCGAGGACAGCCGTCTTCACGTCGTAATCGGAGCTCCCCACCCCGGTGACGACGCGGTTCGACAGCGGATGGCTCTTCTCGACTACGATGATAGAATCGTCCAGAACAACTACTCGGTACGTGGCGAAGACCGGTACAAGGGTAATGCCCGCACTGTCTTGAACGACATCGTCCACAGTGAAGTGTACCAAGCCGCTCGGCGTGCAGCACGGAGCAACGCCCATGATGACACTGCGTACGTGTATCTCTACACGCGAATGTTCGATGAAGCTTTCATAAACGCGGATGACTCGTATCGCATCGACATCCTCGGTCAGGGTGAGCATCGGGACGGTGGAACTGAGGCGATCTTCACCGCACTGGATTCCGCCGATAAGCCCCTTGAAATGGCTGAAGTCGTCAGTCGTGTAAATCGCCGACTGAAAGACGGCGAGTCGTTGAGTAAGAACCGGATTCGAGAGAAGCTACAGGAGATGACTGAACTGTATAATGTCGAGGAACAAGAGTGGATTGGCCGGCGCAAGAGGTGGTGGTTAGAGACCGCGCCACGGCACGGTACGTTAGTCGCGAGAGAAAAACGTGAGAGGTCATAAGTGTTTCAGCAAACACGATAACGCCATATAGATATATTATGGAGAAGTCGTGTTCACCAAAGATATTATATAGTAGTTTTTGAGCAGATAGAAACTTCACCGCGATCATGCCAACAGCTGCGGTTAGAGAGCTTCTATGACCTTTTTACCGTTAGTTTCTGCTGCTAAAGTTGTAACTTTATCTATTCATCCCCTACTATTACTCAAGGGAATCCTATCTGAGGAGCCACGGCTTCGGGCAACGATTCCGGAGTAAAGGCCCGGTGTAGGAGCACCGGACTCGGTAGGCTTCCTGATGGAGCAAGAAGCCAATGTCGAATACGGACTCAAGAGTGGAAACGCTGTCGAACAGACACCCGGATGCGGAACAGGTTGGCCCGCATCTGGTGATTGACAAAACGGACTGGGTACCGGGTCAGCATCCCGACCCACATCGAGGACATCCAGAGCAGACGGGGTACCTTGAACACTTCTACCGGTGTACGCTGTGCGGCATAGAAGTCCTCCAGAAACGTGACCTTCCGGAGACGTGTGAGGAGGTGAGCCGGTAATGCGGATTCTGGATTGTAATGTGGATTGGATGGAAGACGTTGGCAACGACCCTCGACTACAGGTTGTCGTCGACGATATCCCGTCCCGAGACGAACTACGGTTCGAGCACGAGGACAGTATCTACTGCGGCATCAAGGACGGTTTCGCGTCCTACTACGCGTGGAGCGGAGACGGCAACGACGGCGGATTTTCGGGCCGGTGCTTCGAGATTACGACCATCGACGACGAGCAGGTGACGCTCAAGGGGCCGTGGAGTTCGCGGGCCGGGTGCGTCAACCAGCGGTCATTCGGTCCCGTCGTCGACGTCCGAATCGCGACGGATTCCTCGGCACTGGAGCGTGGCTACACGTTCAGGACGGGGTCGTTGACTCTCGAAGCTGCGAAACAGGCCATCGACCTCGTGGACGAGCCGTGTCACTTGGAGCGACAGCTCAAGTACTCGAACGACGAACCGGTATGGGTCCCTGTCCTTGACAAAGGGGGTAAGGCGTGATGACGAATTGTCGGGAACTCGGGTGTAACCGGGAGGCCACCCACACCGTCATCGTCAACGCGCCGGTTCGGGGATATGCCGAAGACCCCGCGTGTCAGGAGCACGCCGAGAAAGCGCGTGGTCGGGTTTACGTTCGAGACGTGCGCCAGCGGGGGGGTGAGGCCTGATGTCCTCGGTTCAGCCTGACATCGAACCACGCACCATTCGGGCCGCGACAGAGCACATGACTGTCATTGAGGAAGCCCAGTCGCTGTTCTCGGTCACGACGCAGAGTGGTTCCGAGTATACCGTTGACCTCCGCGAGCCAGCCTGTACGTGCCCCGATTTTGAACACCGTAGCGAGCAACTGGGCGAGCAGGGATGTAAGCACATACGTCGCGTCCGCATTGAGGTCGGACAAGTTGACGTCGACGCACTCGAAGAATCGCTCAGCGAGCAGGCCGACGACATCCAGCGGGATGCCGAGGAACTGAAGCAGGTCGCCGATGAGTTAGGTGAGACAGCCACTGAACTCGAAGACGCCGTGGCCCGGCTTCGGGAGGTAGCGGAACGATGAGTCAAGGGGTTGACCCCCAGGGTTCGAGTGGAGAAGACACCCCTCCGCAACCCGATGAGACGGAGGAAACGGTATACAGGGCACATCGTGACCCTACAGCCCCGGTGGGGAATCAGATTGAGGTCGCTGTCGACGGCGAGCCGATGGACTACCGATACGACCTACTCTCGGCCAGCCCGTCAGGATTCGAGTGGGGATACGGTGGGTCAGGGCCAGCACAGCTCTCCGTCGCACTCCTTGCGCACGCTCTCAACGACGAGGTGGCTGTCACCTACTACCAGCAGTTCAAGCGAGAGGTCGTTTCGCAACTCCCAGAACGAGGGTGGGAACTGACTGCTGACGACGTCCGGCGCTGGCACGCAGAGGTGACGGGTAATGCTCGGTAAGTACTTCGCCCTGATGCGCTGGTGGGTTCGGAAATGGTATCCCGTGTTCCGGTGGTTCGGGCGAGTTACTGACCAAGAAGAGTATGTCGAGCGAGCTATCGCCGTGACTGAGGATAACTTCGAGCGGATCCTGGAAGGTGATGACGAATGAGCCGTCCTGGCCCGGCGGCCGCGCTCAATGGTGTCGGTACAGGACATATCTGTGACCGCTGTAACAAGCGGATTCAGGATGGGGACCGCGCAGGTCTCTACGCCACGTGGTACGACGAAGGTGGATGGACGCCCAGGAGGACGTGGTGTCTCGACTGCTGTCCCGAAGAGGTCGACCCCACCACCGACGATGCTGACGAGGTGATACTACTCGGGGTATTCTTCGCGCACCGATTGGTGTCGATGACGGTTCAAGACCGGAGTCGCCCCGCCCCGCAGTAGTCCCTCTCCGTTATTCGCCGAGCGCGTCAAGCAACTGCT
This sequence comes from Halorubrum sp. AD140, assembly GCF_034497445.1. Lineage (NCBI taxonomy): Archaea > Methanobacteriati > Methanobacteriota > Halobacteria > Halobacteriales > Haloferacaceae > Halorubrum > Halorubrum sp. AD140. The sequence goes on along the minus strand of NZ_JAXRUU010000007.1, from coordinate 43,909 downwards.
CACCATTCTCAGTCAGACAGTAGTACTTCGTATCGTCCTCAACCCGATCAACCTCAATCATACCGGCCTCGCGAAGTTCCTTGAGATGGACATAGACAGTTCCGCGATTAAGTCCCAGTTCATCTTGGAGCTCATACCCGTAACTGGGGGACTCGCGGAGGGTTAGGAGGATGTCGAGTTTCGCATCTCCAATCAGACTCACAGACGAAGGTGCGGAATCGTAGCGTATCAACGCCGTATTGGTAGAATCCAAGACACTTGGAAAAATCCAATACAGTCGGATACATCGCAGTCGATATGCGCGTCTTCGATTTCGCCTCCGATACTGAGCCTCCTGATACAGCAGAGCTGGAACGTCGTTCTGTTGAGAGCGAGTGGCAACTCGAATCATGGTTACTCGCCAATCCCGAGGTGATCCTTGACGAGCGGCTCCTCATCTTTGGGCGACAGTACGGTCTCGACTCTGGATTCCCAGACCTGCTTGCGCTTGACCGGTGGGGGAACGTCGTTGTCATCGAAATCAAGAAGGGACAGAGTGGAACCGGAAGCGCCAGTGAGGGGAGTATTCTCTCCCAACCGCAGGAGTACGCGCAGTCCCTCAGCGGCTACGGGTACAACAAGTTAGACGCTATCTACGACGAGCTAAAGACGAAAGTTTGGGACGGGGAATGGAACCTTGGTGATGCGGGCGTCATCGAGGAATCACTCGCGAAGGCCCACAAGACAGCGTTCGGGATCGAGGTCGACGAGTCCGCGTATAATCAACACCAGCGGATGGTAATCCTCGCGGAACAGATCACGCGACAGACCGAGTCGAACGCTCGTTATCTTCTCGAACAAGGGCTCAACGTACAGTGTGTAGCCGTCCAGTGGTTCGCCCAATCGGGAGGCGATGACCGTTCACTCGCCGAGGACTACGCCGTGTTAGGGTCATCCACCGTCGTCGACTACCCGCGGTCACGGGTACAGCCCGAGGACGACACCGTCGATTACTCCGACTTGCTCGTTCGTGTCCGTGACCACGCGTATCCTCAGCTGAAGGACGAGCTACGGTTGGAAGACCGCACGGACATCGCCAGCCGTTCGACGAAGCGGACGATTTTCTTCGGGTCGAATCACCCTGATCACCCGAAGCCGCTAAAGTACACGATGGACCCGCAAATCGAGGAAGAGGGGTTCGTCCACTACAAACTGGATCTCTGGCAACCGGACTCCGAGCAAGACACTGTACTTCGGGAGTTCTTACGAGACCAGACTGAGCAGTTAGAGGGCTACTCACTGACCGCGAACCACGCGACGGGGATGTCCGTCGTGGAGAGAAAACTCGAAGTCGGTGTCGGTGATGTCGAGATAGTCTCGCTGGCCCAAGAGCTGGTAGACCTGGTGAGTATCGTTCACTCCGCGGCGGTCGATGAGTTCCACGACCACGAAGCGTTCTGAGTTGCGGACGGCGACGACGGCCGACCCGAGAGGGTGAACCGGTCGGGGTGGTTGGTTGGGCTGTAGGACGGGTAGAAAGACACTGGGCGGCATCACGCCGTCACGGTGCGCTCCAGGTGGGATTGCGCACGGTCGGGCTGTCCGGCGTCAGGGCAACCGCGTCAGTCGGATCAGAGGTCGTGCGCCGGCCATCGGTTGGCCGTAACCGCCTTTTTCAGGACGTGTATGTACGTGCGCGCCCATATGTACGTGCGAACCTTCGGGGCTCAGAACCGGGTTACTATTTCGTCGCGACAATGCCAACAGAAACGGTAGACTCGATAACGGCCGGTACGGGTAACGACTTTCATACTCGCCTTTGTAGGTGGCACTATGGCAACGTTCGAGGGACCAGATTTTCAGGAACTTCAGCCCCAGGATGTAAGGGAATACTGGGAACACGAGGCTCACGAGTTCACTCCGTGGTTAGCTGATCAGGTACGAGCCGAGGATGCCTCTCACTTAGAGGACGTACTGGGCCTCGATCTGGAGGTTATTGAGACGGAGAAGAGCGTCGGGAAGTACAGTGTCGACATCTTAGCTGAAGTCGTTGAGGATGGACGTCGAGTCGTCATCGAGAATCAACTGAATCCATCTGATCACGATCACCTCGGGAAGTGTATCGCGTATGCCGCCGGGATCGACGCAGACATCATCGTTTGGCTGTCACCGCAGTTTAACGACGAACACAAGGACGCGTTCAACTGGCTGAATAAGAATAGTCGAGAGGGTATCGACCTCTTCGCCATCCGGTTAGAGGTTTGGAAGATTGGTGAATCACCACCAGCAGTTCGACTAAACCCGGTTGAGGATCCTTCCGAGTGGAAGGCGAAGGCGAAGCGTTCCGAGAGCGAAATATCCGACACGAGGAAGCTACAGGAGGAGTATTGGACGCAGTTTCGAGACCTAATCACTGAGCGTGATACTCCACTACGGGCGCGGAAGCCAAAACCACAACACTGGTACAATAATCCCATCGGCCGGTCTGGGTTTAATCTCCAGTTCACCGTAAACACCGTCGAAAACAACCTCTACTGTCAGCTCATCATTAAGGACGATTCAGAGGCGTACCAGGCGTTAGAAGAACAGCGTGACGAGATTGAAGTAGAAATGGCTGACGAGATCATCTGGAGCCCACCCGAAGAAGCCCAGCGCGATAGCAACCGCGCAAAGATCACGCTCCGCCGACCAGGCACACTTTCGCGTCAAGAGGAATGGGACGAGTACCACGAGTGGATGATCGACCGAGGAGAACGGTTCCACGATGTCTTCTACGATCGGATCCAACAGCTGTGAACTAACCTCTAAATCTCACTACAACGGAGTCCATGTGCCGATCGTCGGGACGTTGGTATTATTATGTACGGAGCCAACCCCTGAGTTATGGCTGAAAACGACCAGGCAACGCTACCTGGTACGGAACCGGATCTACTCACACTTCCTACCCTCGAAAAACATCTGTGGGCGGCGGCGGACAAACTTCGGGGAAGCATCGACTCGGCGGACTACAAGAACTACATCTTCGGGCTGCTGTTCCTCAAGCGGGCGAACGATCGCTTCGAGGAGGAGACTGAAGAGGTCGCTGAGGAGCTCGGAATCCCGATTGAGACCGCCAGAGACGACCGGGACCTCCATGAGGAGTTCTGGATCCCAGAACGCGCTCGATGGGATCACATCAAGGCTCAAGAGACAGACGTCGGCGCGGCGTTGAACAAGGCGCTTGCAGCGGTCGAAGACGAGAACGACCCTATCGCCGATCGCGTGCTCACCACAGTCGACTTCAACGACAAAGAGCGATTACCCGACTCACTGCTCTCCGATCTCGTCTCGCACTTCTCGAAGCACCGCTACCGGAACGAGGATCTCAAAGACCCCGACATCTTTGGCCGAGCCTACGAGTACCTGATTCGTGAGTTCGCAGACGACGCCGGCAAGAAGGGCGGTGAGTTCTATACACCCCGAGAGGTCGTTCGCCTCATCGTCAAGTGCGTGAATCCGGAGCCGGGTCACCGAGTTTACGATCCCTGTTGTGGCTCCGGTGGGATGCTCATCTACTCCGCCGAACACATCCGTGAGCAGGGCGGCGACATGACGGACATCTCGCTGTACGGCCAAGAGAAGAACCTGAACACATGGGCGATCGGCCAGATGAACGTCCTGCTCCACGAGCTGTACGACGCCAAGATCGAGAAGGGCGATACCATCACTGAGCCTAAGCGCGTCACGAAACACGACGAGCTGGAGGTGTTCGATCGAGTCATCGCGAACCCGATGTGGAACCAGAAGGAGTGGAACAAGGACTGGGTTGAGGACAACGAACCGTACAACCGCTTCCCGTACGGTCTTCCGCCGTCGAACCGTGGCGACTGGGCGTGGATTCAGCTTATGATTGCCTCGCTCAACGAGACCGGAAAGGCGGGCGTTGTGATGGACAACGGCGTGCTGTTCCGTTCGCGATCTGAGAAGAAGATCCGCAAGCCGATCCTGGAAGACGATCTCGTCGAGGCCGTGATTGCGCTCCCGGAGAACCTGTTCTACAACACCTCATCACCGGGCTGTATACTCATTCTGAACAAGGACAAGCCCGAGGAACGCGAGGGCAAGGTTCAGTTCATCTATGCCGAGGATCAGACGCTTCGAGAGTCGGGCGTGCAGATGTTTGAAGAGCTTTCGAACCAAAACCAGTTGACCGACGAGGGCGTCGAGTACCTTGCCGAGACGTTCCTGACTGGACGCGAGGAGGATCACCACAGTCGGTTGGTCGATCTGGAGGAGATCGAGGAGAACGACTGGAATCTGAACGTACCACGATACGTCGACACGACCGAACCCGAGGAACCGATCGACGTGAGTGCGAAGTTAGAGGAGTTGGACCGGCTGACCGAGGAACGCCAGAAGAGTGGTGAGGAACTACAGCAGTACATGGAGGAGTTAGAGTACCGATGAGCGAGGCGATTGAGCGTCCCGAACATAGAGAGGGATACAAAGAGGTCCAAATCGGTCCAAAAACACAGCACATCCCCGAAGATTGGGAGGTAATCCGTCTCGACAACGATGAATATGTCCAGAGAACTATGGGTGGTACTCCGGACACCAGCGTCGACGAATACTGGGGCGGAGATATTCCTTGGATGCGTTCCGGTGACATCCATCAACGGTACATCACCGATGTCGAGGGGCGAATCACTGAAGAGGGAAAAAGTGCATCGCGAGCAGAAGTTATACCAGAACATTCAGTCCTCATCGGACTAAATGGACAGGGAAAAACGAAGGGAACCGTCGCAACAAACGAAATCCAACTTACTGCGAACCAGTCTGTAGGTGCATACATAGTTAATCATGAGCAGCTCGACTACCGCTATCTATACTTCTCTCTGGACGCGAAATATCCCCGCCTTCGCGCTCTTGCAGGAGGAGGACGCTCAGGACTAAACCTAACTCTACTTGGACAGGTCAAAATACCCTATCCGCCGCTTCCCGAACAGCGCCGCATAGCCGACATCCTCTCGACGGTTGACGAGCAGATTCAGCAGACAGACGAGATTATCGAGATGACAAAAGACCTAAAACACGGCCTCCGACAAGACCTTGTTTTTGGTAAGGGCTTTGCAGATGATTACAAATCCGTTCGATTGGGGGCAAGAAATGTCGAAATACCGTCCGGCTGGGAGGTAGAAACCTTCTCTGACGTCGCTGCAGTCGAAAAAGGAAATACTCCAAAGACGAGCAATCCCGACTACTACGGTGGGGACAACGTGTGGGTAACACCAGACGATCTGTCAAATATGTATGACCGAGGAGAAAAGTACATTTCAGATTCAAGGAGGAAGATCACGGACGCTGGCCTTCAGAGCACATCAGTGAATATCGTGCCCTCACCGTCCGTAATGTTCACCAGCAGGTCCTATGGTATTGGGAAAACCGCGATTTGTACAGTCCCCGCAGCAACAAATCAGGGGATTATCGCCTTCCATCCAAGTGAACAGATTGGCGTTGAATATCTCTACTACTACCTCAATCAAATAATGGATTATATCATTGCTATTAGTGGTGTCAGCAACTTTCCGGAAGTAAGTCTAACTGACATACGGAATCTCCACGTACCGGTGCCATCGAAAGACGACCAGGAGCGCATCGAGTCCGTCCTGCAGTTGGTTGACGAAAGATTGGTGAAAGAACAAGATACCAAACGACGCCTTCAAGAGCTGAAACGCGGCCTCATGCAGGACCTGCTCACTGGAAAAGTTCGCGTCAACGCAGACTGACCCATGCCCAACGAGTACGCCGAGTCCGAAAGACCCGCTCTCGACGCACTCCAGCAACTCGGGTGGGAGATCGTTGATCAGCAACGATCCACCTGGATCGATCCCCGGGAGACGGAGTCCTCGGCTGTACTCGAACCCCGCCTGCGCAACGCAGTCGAGCGACTGAATCCCTGGCTTAACGAGAACAATCTGAACAAGGCTGTCCGCGAAATAACACAGGTAGCAGGGACGAGCACGATGGACGAAAACGAGCAGATCCACGAAAAGCTCGTCCGACACATCTCCGTCAAGCAAGACCGCGGCCACGGCAAGCAGCACCATACAGTCCAGTACATCGACTACGAGAACCCAGAGAACAACGACTTCTTCGCGCTCAACCAGTTCCGGGTCGCGGGGCCGGTCGAGGTCGTCAAGCCCGACGTGGTGCTGTTCGTCAACGGCATCCCGCTGGGCGTCGTCGAGTGCAAGAGCCCGCAGATACCCGAGCCGCGTTCGGAGGCGCTCGATCAGCTCACCCGCTACCAGAACAAACGGGACGGTGAGGCGGAGGGCGCAGAGGAGCTGTTCCGGTACAACCAGTTCTCGGTCGCTGTCTGGATGGAGGGCGCAGTAATGGGGACGTACGGAACACCGAAAGATCAGTACAAGCCCTGGCGGGACACCTACCCGCTGGAGGACGACGAACTGATCGAGCTATTCGATCTCGACGGCTACCTCCCGGATCAGTACCGGATGCTGTACGCACTGTTCGAGCCCTCACGCCTACTCGACCAGTTACGGCACTTTACGGTGTTCGAGAACCGACAGAGCGGCGCAATCAAGATGGTCGCTCGGTATCAGCAGTACCGAGCTGTTCGGAAGGCGCTCGAACGGATCGACAAGCGCGGACGGCGCGAGGCACAGGGCGGTGTCGTCTGGCACACCCAGGGCTCGGGCAAGTCGCTCACGATGCTGTTTCTCGCGCTGAAGCTGCGCCGGAACGAGGACGACCCGACACTCCTGTTAGTCACTGATCGACGGGCACTCAACGACCAGATCCATGCGACGTTCGAACGCTGTGGCTTCCCGAACCCGAAGAAAGCCGAGAGCATCGAGGATCTCCGCGATCGGCTTTCGTACGACGCGGGCGAGACGATTACGACGCTGATTCACAAGTTCCAGACCACGGACGACGAAGAGGACTTCCCGGTGCTCTCCCGGAACGAGAACGTCTACGTGATGGCCGACGAGGCCCACCGGACGCAGGACAAGGAGCTCGCGAACAATATGCGGACGGCGCTCCCGAACGCCTTTTACGTCGGGTTCACCGGGACGCCCATCGAGAAAGACGAGCGCAATACCCGCCGGACGTTCGGGAACTACATCGACACGTACACAATCGATCAGTCGCTGGAGGACGGCGCGACGGTCGAGATTCTGTACCAGGGCCGTCTCGCAGACATCCATCTCGAAGGCGAGACGCTTGACCGCCTGTTCGATCGCATCTTTTCGGACAAGACGGACGAAGAAAAGGCGGAGATCCAGAAGCGATACGCCCGCACGCAAGACCTCGCTGAGGCCCAGCCTCGAATCGACCGGGTCGCACTGGACATCATCGAACACTACGAGAACGACGTGCCTGAGCCGTTCAAGGGCATGGTCGTCACCACAAGCAAGGAAGCGGCGATCCGGTACAAAGAGACCCTCGACAACCTGAACGGCCCGGAGTCACGAGTCATTGTCTCCGAAGGGCATAACGACCCTGAACACATCAAGAAGTGGACGCCAAGCGACTCCGAGAAGAGCCAGTACAAAGAGTCGTTCGTCGATCCGAACGGCGAGGTTGAGTTGCTCATCGTCTGCGATATGCTCCTAACTGGGTTCGACGCGCCGGTGGCCCAGGTGATGTATCTCGACAAGCCGCTGCGGGAGCACAGCCTGCTGCAGGCGATCGCTCGCGTGAATCGGCCGTTCGAGGAGAAGACCCACGGCCTTATCATCGACTACTACGGCGTCTCGGACGAGTTGAAGGAGGCGCTGGCGATGTTCAGCTCGAAGGACGTCGAGCGGGCGATGGTGCCGGTCGAGGACAAACAACCTGATCTTGAGGCGGCCCACAGCAAGGCGGTCTCGTTTTTCCACGATCTCGATGACGTCGAACAGTGTGTTCAGTCGCTCGAACCAGACGACCGCCGAATCGAGTTCAAGAACGCGTTTAAGCGGTTCTCGCGACTGATGGACGTTGTCCTCCCAGATCCCATGGCGAACCCCTACCGGGAGGATCTTGAGCGTCTCAGCACGATCTATGGAAAGGCGAAGGAACGGTACCGCGATGAAACGATGAACCTCGAAGGGGCCGGGGCAAAGGTCCGCAAGTTGATCCAGGATCACATCACGTCGCGGGGGATCGAGGTCCTGAATGACGAGCCCGTCTCGATCATGGATGAGGTCGAGTACGACGCGAAGCTTGAAGACTTAGAAAGCGACGAAGCTCGGGCGAGTGAGATGCAAAATGCAATCAAGCACGAGCTCAACGTCCGGTTCGACGAAGATCCAGTGCAGTACGGTTCTCTCAGAGATCGGCTCGAAGAGCTCATTGAGAAGTACCGGGAAGGGCGATACAACGAGCGTGAGACCATCGAGGAGCTTCGGGCACTGATGGACGAGATTCGCTCCCGCGACACGCAGGCGCGGAACAAAGGGCTCCGGGACGAGACCGACCTTTCGTTTTACCACGCCGTTGAAGACGTACTGGGCGAGCACGATGCTGGTGAGGAAGACCTCATCGAGCTCACCGCGGATTTGGTTGGAACCGTTGAGGCGTTCGTGACGAAGGTAGAATGGAAGGAGAAGACGCAGTTGCAGAACCGGATGCGGAAGGAAGTGACGGGTGAGTTGTATCGCTCTGAGATCGACATCTCGGCTGATGAACGCAAAGAGCTGACCAACCGCGTCATCGAACTGGCCCGGAATCACTACCAATGAGTGAACGTCTACAGCGCCGACACCATATCGGCCAGACTGTCGTTCCCTACACAATCGATTGGTCTGAAAACCGGGAGACGATGGGACTGTCGATTGATTCGTCCTTGGAGCTGACCGTTACGGCCCCGATGACTGCGACTATAGCGGAAGTGGAAGAGGTACTTGAGTCTCGCCAGGAGTGGCTACTCGAGAAGCTCTACGGGCTCAAAGAGCAAGAAGGCCCGCCGTATCCGAAGGAGTACATGACCGGGGAGAAACTCCAGTACAGGGGACGACAGTATCCGTTAGAGGTCGTTGAGGCGGATGTTCCCGAGCCGAAGTTATCGTTCGACGAGCAGACGTTTACCCTACAGGTTCACCGCTTCGATGGAGACGTAGACGACGTGAGCGTTCGTCGAAAGCACCAAGCAGTCGTCGACTGGTTTATTCAGCGTGCGGAGGAAGAGCTCCCGGCTCGGGTGTCGCGTTTTGACTCCCGGTTAGGACTTGACGACGTACCAGTATGGGTCGGAGAGATCGATGGTCGGTGGGGTGAATACGACAGCGGTACCGTTCGCCTTAACTGGCGGTTGATCCGGGCCCCTGTCCGAATCCAAGATTACGTCATCGCTCATGAGTTGGCCCATTCAGTACACAATGAGCACTCTGATGCGTTCTGGAACACGGTTGGTGCTCTCATCCCGGACTACGAGGATCGCCGTGAATGGCTCCGGGTAAACGGAAACTCTCTGACCATCTGATTACTGCTCACTCAACTCCCGGCGAGAGAGTGATGATTCCGACACTGCGCGGCTCGTGCCAACAGCCGCTGAGGAAAACGCTACGCCGGCCAGAGCGCCGTCCGATTGCCGTTGGCTCAGAGCTCTGATGTCTCCCCTACAGCGTCGGTCAACCGGTCCAGAAACGCCGCTTCGTACTGCTCGCTGACGTGGTTGATATTCCATAGGCCTGAGTCACTAATCTCGCTACGGGGACTGTCACGCCCCAGCCAGTCGTTGCTCCGAGAGTCGAGGGAATCCTTTCGGTAGTTGCTGACGAGAGCGATAGCGTTGCGCTCGATGTAGGCACGGTCGCTTTGCGGGCTGGGTTCGTCGTCGACGTCTATCCACAAGAAGGGTAGGTCACGAAGGAACTCACTCACACGACGTTCGTGTTCTAACTCCGCGAGGCGGCGTTCGCGTCCCGCGCTCGATCCCTCGCCCCAGTGCGGATACTCGTCGTGAAGACCGTTGCGTTCGATCATCGCCTCTCCGACACGCTTCCGGAATACCGAACCTCGATGGTTGCCCCCATCCTCGTAGGTCCCGCGGTTCGCTCCACGGTGTGTCCGCAGTCGGTTCCACAAAGACGTGCCCGAACCCGTCGAGACGGCGTGTGTACCGATACGGGTGAGCCGGAGCTGATCAGTGGAGTTCCGCGTCTCACTCTCGGCGAAGAAGAAATACACGCCGCGATCTGGCCAGTTCATGAAACCTGTACAGTTCTTGAGTCGTTGCTTGCCACCGACGTTGTCTTCAAGACCGTCGAGGAGGTCGTAGAGTCTATCGAGATCCGAGCGGCGCGACATACTACTCCGTTCAGAGGTAGGGCACAAAATCGCCTGGGGTGCTCAGAGGTGTTCGTTGTACCACGCGAGTGTCTCTCCAAACTTGAGACCATCAGTTGGGATTTCGACGTCGACTGGCTTATCCTCCAGTAGCGGGATAAGTTCGGAGTAGTAGTCGCGCCCAGCGTGGAACACTAAGCGATTGCCATCACCGAGTAAGCCCTCCGCTTCGAGCTGACCGTAGACGGTTTTAGCCCACTCACGCTTCCGGGCGACCCGCGTACCGGACAGTGTGCCGTCATAGGGCTCGATAGGTGGGCCAGCGGGATCGAGCAGGTGATGTTTCGCGGAAAGGATGTACCAGCGGTCGTGATTTGCTTCGACGTACTCGCGCGCCTTCTGGAAGAATGTCGACGGCATATAGAGGTCGGCTGGTTCTGCGGCCTGCTCGCGTTTGCTCTTCGTACAGCTCAATAATCCGACTTCAGTCATCCTGTCAACCGAATAGCGTGACGCTGTTGAACATCGTTTTTGAGTCGGACCTCGACAGTTACATGTTCGTCAGATATTTCATTTGCTGATTCCGAGCGGGTAAATTGAAGATCAAGATTCATAGCTCCTCCATCCGGATTGAGAGGAACGAACGGTTCCCAAATGTGGTCATCAACTTTACGCGCACCATCAACAGTGAGACTAACCCCTTCGCTAGTATGGATCTCGACTTTGAGATCGCCGGGAGAAATTAAATTAGAGGTTGGGTTTTCGACCCGGAGTGGGAGAGAACTCCCGCTCTCGCCACTGGTGAATGTCGCCTGAATCTCGGGCACTCCGGATTTGATCACTGACATCTTTTTTCCCGTTCTCCAAGCGTACCAGACACTCGTAACCAGTAGTATTAGAATGTAAAGCCCCATGAAGATTGGCCCCTTAAAAAAGTCAGTAATTCTTTCAGCGATTTCCACAAGAAATACAGTATCTGGTAGGCTGACGAGAGAGAGGAGAAATACACTAATAGCGGCCAGAAAGCTGACCGCAAAAAAGAAAGGGAGAAATACAAAATCAAACCGTCTCATCCATAGATTGTCGTAGTATGGACGCAACGTCGAGACTCCGAGTTTTCCAGTAAGGAAAACGAAAGCCGCTAAACTTACTGCGAATAAGAGGTCAGAGTTTCCTATTATAATTTGACTGTCGCTCGTTACAAGAGAAATATAGGTGGAAAGAATGACTGTTGTAATTGCGAGCTGGAAGTTTTCTGCTCGTCGTAATTCGTCTTCTCCGGGACGTTCCTCCAGCTGAACCAAAATACTAGAGGCTTCTCTAGAAAATTGCTCGCGTATTTGCTGGAGAGAGGTTGGTAGCAAATCACTTCGAAAGGTTCCACCCCTAGAACTTAACTTTGGTCGGATAATCCAGTTTGGATAATGTCAACTTACACTACCCGCGCTATGAAGGTAATTGGAGATTATGTGATGCCCAACGTGACTTTGGAAGGCATGAATCAAATACATGCTGAATATACTGGGTCGGATGGAAATTTTACGCGATGGGAACAAGCTCAGAAAGAGTATGGAGATATGGATTGGGATGAAAATTCTTTCGAGGGATTTCTACGTATATGTCGTTCAGTCGTCGAAGGTGACATTGATGAAATCGCTGAAGCGTATTTAGATATTTTAGGGCCGGAGGAACTTGACCAGAGCACTATTGAACAGTCTCTTGGCGCAAACGAAGTGACTGAGGAAAGTCCTGGCCAGAGAGAGGGATTTCAATACAGAGCTCGAGATGATGGGACGATTGACGCGGCCTATTACTACTATTCGAGCGAAGTCGATATTACTGAAAACCTAGAAATAGAAGAACTCCCCAATCAAAAACGGATACCAATGCGGTTTAATGTAGATCGCCGATTGGTCGTGATCGAAACCACGCGACCTGCGAGCGTACAAAAAGCAAAAGCCAGCATCAACGAATATACTCTATTAGAAACGGCGACTACCGGGAATCTAAATCTTGTTGAAGATCAAGCTGAAGATATTGTCCGATCGTTTATCGATTCATTTGAACAAGACGATTCAGGTCGGCCGGAGGTCGATCAAAATGAGTGACGAAGAAGTGATTCTAAAAGAAGTCGTGGAAGTTCACATGTATAACCCACACACCAACGAAGACCGTCCCTTGAAGCGTGCTGATTTTGAAGGTATAACTGATATTTTTGAAGATGATCGTGTAGAAGAGCTCCGCGAGGAAGGATGGTTTACCCGTGGTATCGGTGCCAAAGTGGCGTATAAAAACAGAGTATACAAGATCACTGTCGCGGGTAACAGTCGTTTGGGCTATGTTAAGATTGAAGATGTCGCTGATTTAGAAACCGGTCGAGAACTACATGACATTATCAAAGATAAATTCCTAGAAAACTTTCGAATCTATTCTGAAGTACAATAAACAACTGATCCCACACGATTATGTCTCCTGAACTACGTTCAGCGTCTCTCAGCACACGCCTCTAGAAGATAGAACCTATCTCTCCCTAGAGTTCCATGGGCGGAAAATTTTGATAAAATCCGACAAAGCCCGAAGATTAAATATCGCAAAGATCTTGTTTTTGATATGGTAGATCGTACTGAATACTACGGTCAGAGTGACAAGGATATCTGGGAGACACCATCCGAATTAGTGGATGATCTGGAAGACGCCCTCAATGGAATAGATCTCGATCCGTGTGCTGGACCTGACACAAATATCGGAGACACAAACTACACTGTCAGTGATGATGGCCTTTCAATGGAGTGGCACGGAAGCGTGTTCGTGAATCCGCCATTCACTGAAAAGAGCGACTGGTTGGACAAAACCATTCAAGAAGTGAGTGCCGGCAACGCTAGCGTGGTGGTAGTTCTCACTCCAGATAGCACTGACGTCCAAAGCTGGTGGCATGGAAAAATCGCACCACACGCGTCGTATATCTGCTTCTTGGAGGGACGTCTCGCATATATCGATCCCGACACTGGCCACCAGCTTAATTCACCACCGTTTGGAACTGCGCTTTCAGTCTTTGGCGAACCATCTGATAATCTTGTTTCTACGCTTAATGACTGGGGACAGGTTGTCCAGACGGTCTAACTATGAGGTGTCGAAAAAGGATACCGCTGGCATAGAGCTACACTAACCAACAAAAAGCAATTTGCTCAGGGTATCAAGGAACAGCCCGAAACGGCTGTAGGTGAGAAAACCGGGAGCGACGCCAATAGATAGATGAGCCTTATCGACGAACTTCACCAGTTTCCGAAGGGGAACTGAATAGAGCAAGCATTCGTTGAAATCCTCTGAACCGGCATAGACTATCAGGTCTAACAGCCGGGTATTTTATACCACAGAGCCCTCTTAGTCTGGGGTAAGAGCCGGCCAAAACCGGACCTCGGAGAGAAAACAGGGGTTAGAAGGCCTGTACCGGCGAGAGCCTTGTGGAGGCTGAGACGCGGGTTCAATTCTCGCACCCGGACCTTTTCACGACGGCAGAACAAGCGACGTGAGCGACGCTCGGCATGGCTCTGACAATCCCGTGACCGAAGGGAGAAGCGGAACGTTCGAACGCCGAGATCGCCTCACACGAGGTGAGAGCCTCGGGTTTCGCCCCGCGTTCACGCTCGTCGGCCGTGAGAACGGGTGGCCAGCGACGAGTTATCACACGTCAGATAATTCTTATCAGTTCACAATTGCTGTTTGACACTATGTCGAGGTGTACCCACTGCGGGGAGCGGTCGTCCGGAGCGTACGAGCTGCGTTTCGAACATCAATCGCGGTCGAAGGAGATGGAGCTGCAGCTCTGTGACGGGTGTCTCGACCGCATTCGCGAGGGCGAGGACGCGACGCTACTTGAGTAGGTCTGGCGTCGACCGCTCGGGCGACGGCTCGGAGCGATCGTCGCCGCCCGCGTCAGCGTCGACTGCTTCGGCCGCGTCCGCGTCGGCCGTCGGGAGTTCGACGACGAACGCGGCCCCCCGCGGCTCGTTGTCCTCGACCCAGACCTCGCCCCCGAACTGCGCGGTCAGGATGGACACGAGGTAGAGGCCGATCCCCGACCCGGAGCTGTCGACTCCCTTCCGCCCCTTGCCGAAGATGTCGGAGCGGAGCTCGTCCGGGACGCCGGGACCGTCGTCGGCGATCCGGACGCGGACCCGCTCGTCGCGCACCTCGGTCTCGATCGTCACCGTCGGCGTCTCGGTGTCGTTGTGCTGGACGGCGTTGTTCAGGAGGTTTCGGAACACGGAGGACAGCATCTCGTTGGCGCGGACGGTGACGGACGGGACCTCGTCGACGACGCGGAACGTCGCCTCCGGATAGGAGTCACGCGCCGCCCGAACCTCGACGTCGAGAATCTCGCCGAGGTCGATCGGCTTCGTCTCGGGGGCGACGGCCTCCGAAAGCGAGTCGACGAAGTCGCGGGCGAGCTCCGTGATCTCGATGACGTGTCTCGACTTCCGCAGCACGCGTTCGAGCGCGTCTCGCCCGTCGTCGTCGACGTGGTCCCGGAGCGTCTCGGCCCACCCGTGGATCACCGCCATGTCGTTGCGGATGTCGTGGCGCACCACGCGGTTCAGGGCCTCGAGCTGCTCGGTTCGCTCCTCGAGCCGGAGCCGGTACGTCTCGCGGGCGGTCACGTCGTCCACCGTGAGCAGCTCGCCGCTCGTCACCCCGCGGGACGTGAACGCGTTCCGGGAGACCCGGTAGAACCGCTGCGCCTCGTCGGAGCCGACGCAGATCACCTCGTCCTCACCTCGGTCGACGGCGAGGTGCGGCAGGACCGCCTCGAGGGACTCGCCGATCGCGCCGCGGAGCTCCGGGAACAGGTTTCCAGCGGCGCGATTGAAGTCGCGGACGCGACCGGCCCGGTCCAAGAAGACCGCGGCCGCGTCGCTCTCGGCGGCGAACTGGATCGCCTCGAACCGCCGGAAGTAGACGAACAGCGTGCCGAGCGCGAACAGCGCCACGCCGGGGGGCTCGTACATCAGCGGGAGGAGCCGCGGGAACGAGGTACCGAAGACGGTGGCGACCGTCGGGACCCCAGTGGCGGCGGCGAGCGCGATCAGCGGCCGGCTGTCGGTGCCCGTGTAGTGGAACTGCTCGAGCAGCATGAAGAAGCCGACGGCGATGACGGCGTAGGAGAGCCCGAGCACCGCCCAGTAGAGGATCCCCTGTCGGATCGCCAGGTGCGGGAACGGATCGGTCGCCCACGATGTCGTGAAGTAGAGCCCGTGGAGCGGGTTCGTGACCTTCAGGAGGACCGTCGCGGCGAAGACGCCGACCGCGCCCCACCGGTACGGAGCGTGTCGCGGCGCTCGGCCGGTGTAGGCGGCACAGAAGTAGAGCCACGCCCCGACCGCGACCAGCGCGAACACGAACCCGACGATGTAGAACCCGACCTTCGCAGCCTCGCCGGGGACGACGAGGTACCCGACGTAGCCGCCCGCCCACAGCGTCACCGCGAGCAGCAGCGCGACGAACCCCTCCCGCGTCTCGGGGTGCCGTATCCGCAGCGCCCGTGGGACGGCCACGACGCACGCGACCGCCGACGCCGCGAACACGGAGACGTGGGCGAGAAATATCGGGTCCATGAGTCGAACGTGACGCACCTCGACGCGGCGTCGGATAACGGTTCGGACATCGTGATCGGCTCAGCCGAAGATCCGCAGGAGTCCGAGCGTCCACCGGGTCAGCTCGGAGCAGACGAAGAGGACGCCCTCGGACCGGGAGAGCCGCCGTCCCGACCACAGCGCCGCGACCATGAGTATCGTGAGGACCGTCAGCCAGACGAGGCTCTCGACGGCCGCCCCGCCAACCGAGAGCGGCCGGAGCAGCGCCGCGATCCCCAGGATGCCGAGCACGTTGAACACGTTGCTGCCGACGACGTTTCCGACGGACATCCCGACGTGACCCTGCCGCATGGCGACCAGCGAGACGGCGAGCTCCGGCGTCGACGTGCCCGCCGCGACGATCGTGCCGCCGATGGCCCAGTCCGAGACGCCGGCGCCCCGGGCCAGCGACGAGGCGGCCTCGACCATGTAGTGGCCGCTGACCAGCACCAGGGCCAACCCACCGACGAGCAGGAGCGCGTCGCGGGCGCGGTGCGAGAGGCCGGCCGGGATCGCGCCGGTGACTCGGGAGTCGGCGTACTCCGTCTCGATCGAGTGTGCGGCCTGCTCGTCTCGGATCAGATAGACGGTGTACGCGGCGAACAGTCCCACCAAGAGCGCCCCCTCAGCGGCGGTGACGGTCCGGTCGAACAGGACGGCGAACCCGACCAACGTCGAGAGGATCAACGCGATCCCGTCTCGGTGGACGAGCGACCGCTCGACCGGGATCACTCGCAACAGCGACACCACACCGAGGATGAACGCGAGGTTGTACGCGTTCGACCCGACGACGTTGCCCACGCCGATCTCGCCGAACCCCGCCAGCGCGGCGTCGACCGTCACGACCAGCTCGGGAGTCGACGTGCCCATCGCGACGATCGTCAGCCCGATCGTGAGCTCGCTGACGCTGAACCGCCGGGCGATCCGCACCGCAGAGTCGACGAGGGCGCGAGCGCCGATCCACAGGCCGACGACGGTGAGCGCGACGACCGCAAACTGTGCGGGAACCGATCCGGCCACCATGTGTCGGTTCATCGAGAATGAGCGCAATAAAGCCACCTCCCGGAGCCGCGGAGACGCGAGCCGACGCGGTAACGCACCGTGTACTTATGTGTCGGTCGGGCGTCGTGTGGTCCGTCATGTATCGACGGGAGACGCCCGACGGCGGGCCCCGAGACGCGCTGTGGCTCGCCGTCGGCACGACCGTGGTCTCGGAGACGGGCGCGACCCGCGACGGCGACGACCGCTCCGTTCGCGGCCGGAAGCGATGAGCGGAGAGTCGGAGGTGGCGTCGAGCGCGGACGACGCCGACGACCACGCCGACGACGCCGACAGCGACGCGAGTACCGCCGACACGATGCGAGAGCGCGCCGGCGAGAACCGGGTGAAGCTCTGGCTGCTGTTGCGCGCGGACCGGCTCCTCGTCGCGGGCGTCCTGACGCTCGCCGTGTTCGTCGCCTTCGTCGCCGTGGCGGTCGTCTTCTCGCCGTCCCTCGCCGAGAAGGTCGGGGCGAGCGACCCGATCGAGACGCTGTTCGCGTCGATGATCACGGTGATCGTCACGGGGGCGACGCTCGTCGTCACGATCGGTCAGGTCGTGCTCACCCAGGAGAACGGCCCGCTCGGTGACCAGCAGGAGCGGATGAACGACACGCTCGCGGTTCGGGACGCTATCGCGGACCTGACGGGCTCCCCGGCGCCCACGGATCCCGCCGCGTTCCTCGACGCGATCCTGGAGGCCGCGTCCAGCCGCGCACGGGACCTCCGCGGGTCGGTCCGCGAGCGCGGTGACGACGAATCCGACGAGACCGCGCTCTGGGAGGACGTCGACGACCTCACCGCGGCGGTTGTCGAGAACGCCGACAGCGTGCGCAACCAGCTCGACGGCGCGGAGTTCGGATCCTTCGACGTGGTGTTCGCCGCCCTCAACTTCGACTACGGCCCGAAGATCGGCCGAGCCGAGCGCCTCGTCGCCGACCACGACGACGCGCTTACCGACGACGAGCGGGACCTGCTCGAAGGGCTGACGGAGTCGTTGTCGCTGTTCGGCCCCGCTCGCGAGCACGTCAAGACGCTGTACTTCCAGTGGGAACTGATCGACCTCTCGCGGGGGATCCTCTACGCGGCGGTGCCGGCGCTGGTCGTCGCGGGCGCTATGCTCACGGTCGTCGACGCCGGCACGTTTCCGGGACGGACGCTCGGCGTCGACCACGTGACGCTCGTCGTCGGAGGCGCGTTCGCGGTCACGCTCCTCCCCTTCCTGCTTTTCGTCTCCTATGTGCTCCGGGTGCTCACCATCGCGAAGCGGACGCTCGCGATCGGTCCGCTGGTGTTGCGGGACTCGGAGTAGTCGAGTGCGCTCGCTCGGGGTGAAGAGCTGTCGCCCGCAACACTAACGACCGGTCTCATCTCCGGCGGCGTGCCGCGTCGACCGGGAAACCCTCGTGGCGGGCGGTCGCCTGCGCGGCGACGGGCGGGTCGCGTGGGCGACCGGATGTCACGCGCCTGGGTTCTCCGCGCGGTCATCGCTCCCATCGGGGAGTACTCGGGCGGGGACTGAGGGCGCGCAGCCGACGGTAGCCGGCGAGCGTATATAAGCAGCCGGACCGGCGGTCAGTCGTCTTGTTCGGTCCCGGCGACGACCACGCGCTCGCCGTCGTCCGTCTGCGGCTCCGAGACCGACACCGGGTCGATCCCGCGTCGGGCGGCGTCGAACTCCGAGAGGAGGTAGACGAGCCCCGCGAGCAACAGGACGCCGAACGGGAGCAGGGCCAGCGGCGTCACCCGGGTGACCCCCCACAGGACCAACAGGAGGACGACCACGGCGGCGACGGTGACCGCGTAGTAGATCTGCGTGCGGACGTGGTCAATGAGGTCGGCCCCGGTGAACGTCGCAGAGAGGACGGTCGTATCGGAGATGGGCGAGCTGTGGTCCCCGAAGATCGCGCCCGAGAAGATGACGCCGACCATCGCCGCCACGAGCGTGTGGCCCGCCGCCCCGCCGCCGCTGATCTCCCACGCGATCGGGATCGCGATCGGGGTGACGATTCCCATCGTCCCCCACGAGGTGCCCGTCGAGAACGCGATGAGACCGGCGACGACGAAGACGAGGGCGGGCAGGAACGCCGGAGAGACCGACCCCACCGCGGCGTTCGCGACGTAGTCGCCGGTGCCGAGCGCGTCGATCGCCTCGCCGATCCCCCACGCGAGCACGAGGATCGAGACCGCGGTGAGCATGATAGAGAACCCGTCGATGGTGTACTCGGTCGCGTCTCCGACGCCGAAGATGTCGTACGCCTTCCCGAGCGCGAAGCCGCTCGCGACCATCGCGAACGAGCCGATCATGAGCGCCACCTCGTAGGAGGCGTTGAGCGCGGCGTCCCACAGCCGCTCGCCGGCCGCGCCGATCTCCCCGGCGAGGAAGTCGCCGCCGAAGCCGACCGCCGAGAACTCTCCGGTCCACAGCGCGGTCCCGACCGTCACGGCGATGAGCACCGCCACGGGGACGAAGAAGTTGACGAGCCGCGGCGTCGACGCGGGCGGCTCGCCGAGCTCGCCGGCGACGTCCTGCATCGGAACCGCCTCGTCCCGGGTCACCTTGCCGGCCGTCCACGACCGGTGTTCGGCGGTCAGCATCTCGCCGTAGTCTCGGCCGGAGCCGACGATCAGGAGGACCATCACGATCGCTAAGATCGCGTACATGTTGAACGGGATCGACGAGACGAACACCTCGAAGGTGCCGGGGCGGTTGGCGGCGTCGACGCCGGCGGAGTCGTACCCCTCGGTGATGAGCGACAGCTGGAACGCGACCCACGAGGAGATCCCCAGCGTCGCTACCGGCGCGGCGGTGGAGTCGACGATGTACGAGAGCTTCTCGCGGGAGATCCGAAGGCGATCGGAGACGTCTTTCATCGCCGATCCGACGATGGCGGTGTTGGCGTAGTCGTCGAAGAAGAGGACGATCCCGAGCCCCCAGGCAACGAGCCCGGCCTGCCGCGGGCTGTCGAGGCGCTCGAGCGCCCAATCGCGGACCGCGGCGGTGCCGCCGAGGTTCCACACCATTGCGACGCCGGAGCCGAGCAGCAGGGTGAACACGAGGATCGTCGCCTGGAACTCGTCGGAGACGGCGGCGACGATCCACTCGAACGTCTGGACGATCCCGAGCCCGCCGGTGACGATGACGGCCCCCGACCAGATACCGAGAAACAGCGACAGCACCGCCTTGCGAGTGATCACCGCCAAGACGATCGCGAGCAGCGGCGGGGCGACTGACAGGGCACCGAAGTCGGTCATTGTCGTGTACTGTCCACGAGGAGACACATAAATGGCGCGTGCCGAGAGCGCGATGCGCACGGATCGGTGGCGACGACGCGCCGGTGCCGACCGGGGGTGACCGGCGGCGTCGACGCGTATCCGAACGCACTTACGTCCCTGTGACTGACCCACGCGCAATGTCTGTACGAGTCGGCATCCTCGGCGCCACCGGCGCCGTGGGTCAGCGGTTCATCCAGTTGCTCGACGACCACCCGACGTTCGACCTCGCCGCGGTCACCGCGAGCGCGGACAGCGCCGGGAAGACGTACCGCGAGGCCGCCAAGTGGCGCGTGGACACGCCCATCCCGGAGGGCGTCGCGGAGATGGAGGTCGCGGAGACGTCGCCCGTGGGGGTCGCGGACGCCGACGTCGACCTCCTGTTCTCGTCGCTCCCCTCGGGGGTCGCCGCCGAGGTCGAGCCCGAGTTCTTGGAGGAGGGATACGTCGTCTCCTCGAACTCCTCGAACGACCGGATGGCGGCGGACGTGCCGCTCACGATCCCCGAGATCAACCCCGACCACCTCGACCTCATCGAGGTCCAGCGCGACGAGCGGGGCTGGGACGGCGCCCTGGTGAAGAACCCGAACTGCTCGACGATCACGATGGTTCCCACCCTCGCCGCGATCGACCGGTTCGGCGTCGAGAGCGTCCGCGTCTCCACCCTGCAGGCGGTCTCCGGCGCGGGCTACTCCGGCGTCACCTCGATGGAGATCATCGACAACGCGATCCCGCACATCGGCGGGGAAGAGGAGAAGATGGAGACGGAGTCGCGAAAGCTCCTCGGCGAGTTCGACGGCGCCGCGGTCGCCCTCCACGGCGCCGACGTCGTCGCCTCCTGTAACCGGATCCCCACGCTCGACGGCCACCTGGAGAACGTCTTCGTCGAGTTCGCCGAGGACCCCTCGCCGGCCGA
Organism: Halorubrum sp. AD140; assembly: GCF_034497445.1. Classification (NCBI taxonomy): domain Archaea; kingdom Methanobacteriati; phylum Methanobacteriota; class Halobacteria; order Halobacteriales; family Haloferacaceae; genus Halorubrum; species Halorubrum sp. AD140. The sequence goes on along the minus strand of NZ_JAXRUU010000007.1, from coordinate 22,798 downwards.
CCTCCGCGAGGCGATGCGCTCGTTCGAGGGCGCAGGCGCGCTTCCGAGCTCGCCCGCCCGGCTCATCAAGGTGTTCGGCGAGGACGAGCCGGAGCGCCCCCAGCCCCGCCTGGACCGCACGTACGCGAACGGCATGGGCATCGTCGCCGGCGGCGTGCAGGCGACCGACGCCGGCGCGAAGTACAACTGCCTCGCGCACAACACGATCCGCGGCGCGGCGGGCGCCTCGCTGCTGAACGGCGAGCTGCTCGTCGAGGAAGGGTACGTCTGAGCGGACGCGACCGTCAGAGCCTTCTTCTCTCGGCGTTCTCTCCCGTCCGCCATGGCAGCGCAGACCCTCCACCGGTCCCTCCGTCGAGGTATCGCCCTCCTCCTGCTCCCGCTGTCCGGGGCGACGACGCTCCCCGAGTTCGTCGAGTCCGCGCTCCCCGGCGTCTCGGACGTCGTCGGCGTCGCGCTGTTCGTCGCTGCGGTAGCGTATCTCGTCGGCAGCCTCGGAAGAGAGGTCGCCGCCGCGGCCGACACCCCGCTGTAGTCGGTCGGCGCGGCGGGCGCGGGGCGACCCTACTTCCCCTCGAACTCGGGCTCGCCGTCGCCCATGAACGCCGTGATCCCCTCCATGAGGTCGTCGGTGTTCATCACGTGGCCGAACCCCATCGCCTCCACCTCGAGGCCGGCCTCGGCGTCGGTGCGACCGGCGTGCATCGCGCGCTTCGTGTACTTCTGGGCGATCGGCGGGCCGGCGGCGAGCTGTTCGGCCAGTTCCCGTGCCCGGGCGTCCAGCTCGTCGTCCGACACGACCTCGTTGAGGAAGCCGTACTCGGCCATCGCCTCGGCGTCGTAGCGCTCCGCGGTGAGGATGATCTCCTTCGCGCGCCCCTCGCCGACGATCCGGGCGAGTCGCTGGGTGCCGCCCCACCCCGGGAGCAGCCCGAGGTTCAGCTCCGGCTGGCCCAGCTCCGAGCGCTCGGAGGCGATTCTGAGGTCCGCGGCGGTCGCGAGCTCCATCCCGCCGCCGAGGCAGTAGCCGTCGATGGCGGCGACCACGGGCTTGTCGGACGCCTCCAACTTCCCGAACGTCTGCTGGCCCTCCCGAGAGAGCTCGACGGCGTCGATCGGGTCGGCGCCGCCGGCGGCCATGCTCTGGACGTCGGCGCCGGCCGAGAAGGCGCGGTCGCCGGCGCCGGAGAGCAGGATCGCCCGCACGTCGTCGCGGTCGTCGAGCCGGTCGATCGCGTCGCCGAACTCGTCGAGCAGCTCCCCGCTTATCGTGTTCATCCGGTGCGGGCGGTCGATCTCGACGTGCCCGACGCGGTCCTCCACGGCGACGTTGAGGGTGTCGTAGGCGGCGAGCGCGTCGCCGTCTGACTCTCCGTCACCCCCCTGGGCACCGCCGTGGAAGCCGCCCGCCGCGGCGGCCTCGCGCAGGTAGTCGGTCGCCTCGTAGCGCGCCTCCCCCGTCTCCTCGTGAAGCGCGTCGAGGACGTCGACGAGGGCGGCGAGCCCCTCGTCGTCGGCCAGCTTCGCGGGGCCGTCGGGGAAGCCGGCGCCGAGCATCACGGCGCGGTCGACGGCGGGCGCGTCCGCGACGTCGTTTCCGATCAGCCCGGCGACCTCGTTGGCCATCACGGCGAGCAGCCGGCGGCGGACGTCCGCGTCGATCGCGTCCGTTGGGATCTGTGCGCCGTCGCCGCCCTCGTAGTCGTAGAAGCCGGAGCCCGTCTTCTTGCCCAGCTCGTCGGCCTCCACCTTCTCGACGAGCAGCGGGCAGGGGCGGTACGCCTCGCCGAGCACCTCGTGTATGTACTCCAGCACGTGGTACCCCACGTCGATCCCGACCTGGTCGGCGAGCTCGAACGAGCCCATCGGGAGCCCCATGTCGAACTTCGTCGTCGAGTCGACCGTCTCGACCGTCGCGTCGCCGGACTCGACGATCCACGCCGCCTCGTTCATCAGCGGGACGAGGATTCGGTTGACGATGAAGCCGGGGCTGTCCTTGCGGACGCGCACCGGCGTCTTCCCCATCGACTCCGCGAGCCCCTCGATCAGTTCGAGCGTCTCCTCGGAGGTGTGTTTCCCGGAGATGACCTCGACGAGGTCCATCCGCACCGGCGGGTTGAAAAAGTGCATCCCACAGAAGCGCTCGGGACGGTCGGTGACCTCGGAGAGCTCGGTGATAGAGAGACTGGAGGTGTTGGTGACGAAGACGGCCTCCGCGGGCGCGTACTCGACGACCTCCTCGTACACGTCCTTCTTGATCGCCATCTTCTCGGGGACGACCTCGACCACCACGTCGGCGTCGGCGAGCGAGGCCTCGAGGTCGACGAAGGTCTCGATTCGGTCGAGCGCCGCCTCCGCCTCGTCGTCGCCGATGCGGTCCTTCTCGGCGAGCTTGCCGAGCGACCACTCGATCTGGTCGTAGCCGTCCCGGACGAACTCCTCTTCGATGTCCCGCAGCGCCACGTCGTAGCCGGCGAGCGCGGCCACCTCGGCGATGCCGTGCCCCATGTTCCCGGCGCCGAGGACCGTCACGCGCTGGACGTCTTCGAGTTGCATACACGTTCGGTCGGAACCGTCATGGTTGAACGTTTCCATCTTCCAAACGAGAAACTCAGTGTGAGTTTATCCCGAACGAATCCGGGAGCGGAAACGTACACGTGCCTCCGGATCCAACGTCGGAACGATGGACGACCGAGTCGCGGCGACACTGCGCGCGGACTCCCGGATGGCGACGCTGATCGATCGGTACGGGCGGCTCCCGATCGAGCCCGCGGACGACGAGTTCGCGCGGCTCTGCACCTCGATCGTGAACCAGCAGCTCTCTACCGCCTCCGCGGCGGCCATCCACAGGCGGTTCGTGGACGTCCTCGGCGGCGACCCGACCCCGAACCGCGTGCTCGAGGCCGACGAGGCGGCGCTGCGAGAGGCCGGGCTCAGCGGGACGAAGGTGGAGTACCTGCGCGAGGCCGCCGCGGCGTTCCGCGACGGCGACCGCGACCTGACCCGCGAGGGGCTGGCGGGGGCGAGCGACGGAGAGGTCGTCGCCGCGCTCACGGATATCCGCGGCGTCGGCGAGTGGACCGCGCGGATGTACCTGATCTTCGCGCTCGGCCGCGAGGACGTGCTCCCGCTCGGCGACCTCGCGGTGCGGAAGGGGATCGAGGGGGTGTACAACGACGGCGCGGAGCTGTCGCGGTCGGAGATGCGCGAGATCGCAGAGGTGTGGCGACCCTACCGGAGCTACGGGACGCGGTACATCTGGGCGGCGTACGAGTCGTGAGCCGCCCCGGACCCCCCGTCCCGGTCGGACCGAACGTTTCGGTCGAACCGGGACGTCGTCGCTGACTCCCAAACCGCCGGACAGGGCGGGGAGACGTCGAGGATGACCCCCAGCGGTCGGTGGCGGCACGGAGCACGCGTTTCGCGACGCGCAGACGCGTCGGAGCTGCGCCTCACTTTATCTATTGTCGCTGTCAACACCCGGGAACACGCGGCTCATGAGCTCACCCACTGACGCGATCCGGGTTCTCCACGTCGACGACGAGGCTGAGCTCGCAGAGCTGGCCGCGACTTTCCTCGAACGCGAAGACGACCGGCTCGACGTCGAGACCGCGGCGAGCGCGAGCGAGGGGCTGGATCGGATCGACGACGGCGACTTCGACTGCGTGGTCTCCGACTACGACATGCCCGGCCGAAACGGCATCGAGTTCCTCGAAGCCGTCCGCGAGTCGCGTCCGGACTTCCCCTTCATCCTCTATACCGGTAAGGGCAGCGAGGAGGTCGCCAGCGACGCGATCGTTTCCGGCGTCACGGACTACCTCCAGAAGGAGAGCGGGACCGGCCAGTACGCCGTCCTCGCGAACCGCATCACCAACGCGGTCGAGCAGTATCGGACGGGGCAGCGGGCCGCCGAACTCGACCGTGTCCGCACGCTCGCCAGCGACGTCAACCAGGCGATCGTGCGCGCGGACTCGCGGACGGCGGTCAAAGCCCGCGTCTGCGAGATCATCAGCGAGTCCGACCCCTATCTCTTCGCGTGGGTCGGCGGGATCGACCCAGAGACGGACCGGGTCGAACCGGAGGTGTCTGCGGGCGTGGAACGCGGATACCTCGACGAGATATCCGTCACGACCGACGCGAATCCCACCGGACGCGGACCGGTCGGCACGGCGATCCGCGAGCGACGGGTCGCCGTCTCACAGGACGTCGCCGAGGACCCCGACTTCGAGCCGTGGCGGTCGGCGGCGATCGAACGCGGGTTTCGGGCGGTGGCCGCCGTTCCACTCGAATATCAGGACACCCTCTACGGCGTGCTCGCCGTCTACGCCGACCGCCCGAACGCCTTCGATGCGAACGAGCGCGACCTCCTAGCCGAGCTCGGGGACGACGTCGCTCACGTCATCCATTCGTTCGAAGTGCGAGCGAGTCTCCGCGAGGAGCGCGACTTCATCGAGCAGGCGCTCGATTCGCTCACCGACGTCTTCTACGTCGTCGACCCCGACGGGAGGTTCCGCCGGTGGAACGATCACCTCGCCGAGACCAGCGGCTACGCGGACGAGGCCATCGCGGAGATGCGGGCGAGCGATCTCTTCCCCGAGGACGAGCGGGACCAGATCGACGAGGCGATCGATGAGGCGCTCGCCGTCGGCGGAACGACGGTCGAATCCGCGTTGCTGAAGGCGGACGGCAAACGCGTCCCCTACGAGCTCACCGCGTCGCGCTTGACCGACCGCGACGGCGATCTGATCGGACTGATCGGAATCGGTCGGGACCTCACCGAACGCAAGCGACGCGAACGGCAGTTGGCACGGCTCGTCGATAACCTTCCGGGAATGGTGTACCGATGTGTGAACGAACCCGGGTGGCCGATGCAAGACGTCAGGGGGGAGGTGACGGACCTGACGGGGTACCGCCCGTCCGAATTCGAGAACCGGTCAGACCTGTACGGCGAACGGGTCATCCATTCCGACGATCAAGCGGCGGTGTGGCGTTCGATACAGGACGCGATCAAGAGCCGCGAGACGTTCGAGATCACCTATCGGATCCGCACCAGGGACGGGGAGATCAAGTGGGTCTGGGAACGCGGCCGGGGAACGTACTCCGACGACGGCGACGTGGAGGTGCTGGAGGGGTTCATCACTGACGTCACCGAACGCGAACGGCACAGGCGAGTCATCGACACGCTACACGAAACCGCACAGTCGGTCATGCAGGCTGAGACGGCGGACCGGGCCGCGGAGATCTCGGTCGACATCGTTCAGAACGTCCTCGACATGCCGGCGTGCGCCATTCACTTCTACGACGGACGGGACGACGAACTGGTACCGGTCGCGTGGACGGCGCAGACCGAGGAGACCGTCGGCGAACCGCCGGTTTTCGCGTCCGGTGAGGGTCTCGCGGGGAAGGCGTTCGAGACGGGACAGCCGATGATCTACGACGACATCTCGACGGTCCCCGAACGGTACAACTCGGACACGTCCATTCGGAGCGAGATCCTCCTCCCGCTCGACGAGCACGGCGTGCTCCTCATCGGGTCGACCACGCCAGACGCGTTCGACGAGGTGGACGTCTCGCTCGCGGAGATCGTCGCCACGCACACGACGACCGCACTCGATCGCATCGAGCGCGAGCGGGAGCTCGAACGACAGAACGAGCAGTTAGAAGAGTTCGCCAGCATCGTCTCTCACGACCTGCGGAATCCGTTGAACGTGGCCGAGGGATACCTCGAACGGTCCCGATCGGAGTGTGACAGCAAGCATCTGGAAGCGGTGGCGAGAGCCCACGATCGGATCGGAGCGCTCATCGAGGACCTGTTGCAGGTAGCACACGAGAGCGTGGAGGAGATCGACTCGGAACCGGTCGAACTGGCCGGTCTCGTCGAGGACTCCTGGGAGAACGTGGACACCGCCGCGGCGACGCTCGACGTCGACGTCGAGTCCACGGTTCGGGCCGATCGGAGCCGTCTCGCACAGCTGCTGGAGAACCTGATTCGGAACAGCGTGGAACACGGCGGCGACGGCGCGAGTATCAGGATCGGCGATCTCGACACGGGGTTCTACGTCGCGGACGACGGCCCGGGAATCCCGGAGGACGAACGCGAGCGAATCTTCGAATCGGGATTCTCGACGCGCGAGGACGGAACCGGCTTCGGCCTCGCGATCGTCTCTGCGATCGTCGACGCGCACGGCGGTGACGTCCGGGTCACCCGGAGCGAGGCCGGCGGCGCACGCGTCGAGATCACCGGTCTCGAACGCGTCGAATAGCCACGCCGTGTCACACACGTCGCCTCTCCCGACTTCCCTGGGTTCCGACGCGACCCCGGCGTTCGATTCCGAGGCGAGACGCGATCCGACCGACCCACACCCGTCACGGCTCGCGGGCGTCTGCGTCGGTCGCTCGCAGGCCCGCGTCGGTCGCTCGCAGGCCCGCGTCGGTCGCGGCGTTCAGTTCGGGCCGCCGTCTCGTGCCGACCGCTACTCCTCTTCGAGGATCTCGTTGGCCTCGTCGCGCTCCGCTTCGTCGGTGTCGGCGCGCCGCCGGACGTCGACCCGGTAGTCGGTGAGGATGTCGCGCCCGAGGAGGAGCGGGTACTCCATGTGGCCGCGGTCCTCGACGCTGGCAGTGACGGTGTGCTGGTTCCCGCCGATGCCGATCACGAGGTCGACGACGGGGCGGGCCTTCCCGCCTTTGACGCTCCCCGACTTCACGCGCGTCATGCTCTTGATCGGGCCGGCGCCGATCTCCGCGGCGAGCTGGGTGTCGATGCTCGTGCGAGTCGCGCCCGTGTCCGACTTCGCGTGCGCCTGCGTCGATCCAGAGGTGCCGGTGACGACGACCTCCTCGATGTAGCCGATGACGGGCTGTTCGGTCGGGCTCGGCTTCGGGACCGGCGCACAGGCTGGACGCGAGTCGTCGAGGGTGGCGGCGATGCGCGCCACGTCGTCGTCGTCCACCTCGCCGCCGACCGTCTCGATCGCGAGTTTGGCGATGTGCGGGGCCGGGCTCGTGCCGGTCGCCTGGTAGAGCCCCTTGAACCCGGCCGTCGGGTTCACTTCGAGGACGTACCAGCCGTCGTACCCCTCGACGAGGTCGACGCCGGCGTAGTCCAGGTCCATCACGTCGGCCGCGTACAGCGCGGTCTCGGCGGCCTCGTCGGGCATGTCGTCGGTCGCGTCCTCGACCGCGCCGCCGAGGGCGACGTTGGTTCGCCAGTCGCCCTCGGGCGCGTAGCGGTACATCGAGCCGACGATCTCGTCACCGACGATGTACACGCGCAGGTCGCGGTGCTTCTCGTCGTCGCGGTCGATGAGCCGCTGGAGGAACGCCTGCCGGTTGCCGACCTTCGGGTTCACGCGCTCCGTGAGGTCGACCTTCCACGTGCCGCCGCCGTGGGTGCCGATGGCGGTCTTGTACACCCCGACCTCCCCGAAGCGCTCGCGCCCCTCGTTGAGCCGGTCGTTCGACAGCGCGAGCAGCGCGTCCGGCACCCGGATGTTCCAGTCGGCGAGCGTCGCCGCCGTCGCGAACTTGTGGATCGACGCGAGCACGGCGTTCGGCTCGTTCAACATCGGCCGGATGCGCTCGAACGTCGTCGCCAGCCCGAGCAGTTCCGCGGGCTGGTCGGTGTTCGAGAGCAGCAGCCGGTTCGCGATGACGTCGACGGCGGGCTCGACCGAGACGTCGCCGTCCTCGACGCTTATCGCGGCGTTCTCTTCGCGGAGCCACACCGGCTCGTGGCCGAGGTCCTCGACCGCGTTGCAGATCGCTTTCGTTTCCTTGCTGTTGTGTAGCGACAGCACTCCCACCCGTACCGCGTCCGAACTCATGGACGCACCTGCGCGTGCCGTCGTAAAAGTTCACCCGATCGATGAGCGGGACTCGACCCGACGCGGAACCGGTGTGCTGGCGGCGCCGGCCGCCGGGTCGCCATATATATACCCGCCCCCGTGCTCCCTCGTGACATGAGCGACGACCGGGTGTTCACGTACAACGGCGGCGCGGTGCCGCCCGGCGAGACGCAGAACATCCGCTACGGGATCAGCGAGACGTACCTCGGTGACCCGGTTCGGATCCCCGTGACGATCGTCAACGGCGAGCGCGACGGCCCCACGGTGTTCCTCACCGCGGCCGCCCACGGCGACGAGCTCAACGGGATCGAGGTCGTCCGCGAGGTCGCTCACGAGTGGGACCTCGCGGACCTCGCCGGGACGCTCGTCTGTCTCCCCGTGCTCAACGTCCCCGGCTTCATCGCCCAGCAGCGCTACCTCCCCGTCTACGACCGCGACCTGAACCGCTCGTTCCCCGGGAAGCCCGGGTCCACGAGCTCGAACCGGATGGCCCACCGGATCTACTCGAACTTCATCGCGCCCTGCGACTTCGGGCTCGACTTCCACACCTCCACCCGCGGTCGGACGAACATGCTCCACGTCCGCGCCGACATGACCGATCCCGGCGTCCACCGCCTCGCGTCGGCGTTCGGCTCGAACGTGATCATCGACAGCGACGGGCCGAGCGGGACCCTGCGGGGCGAGGCGACCGACGACGGGATCCCCACGATCACGATCGAGATGGGCGAGGCCCACCGGTTCCAGCGCCCGCTCATCGACGACGCCCTCGGCGGCGTGCGCTCGGTCTTCGCCGAGTACGGCCTGCTGGAGACCGACACGGTGCGCTGGCCCGGCTGGCGGACGGTGGTCGCGGGCGCGGGCGAGAAGACGTGGCTCCGTGCCGACTCTGGCGGCATCGTCGACACGCACTTCGAGAGCGGCTCGCTCGTCCGCGAGGGCGAGCGGATCGCCACGATCACCAACCCGTTCAAGGAGGACGCGGTCGCGGTCGATGCCCCCTTCACGGGGCTGCTCATCGGCCTCCTCGAGAACCCGGTCGTCTACCCCGGGAACCCGCTGTGTCACCTCGTCGAGATCGACGCGTCGACGCGCCGCGCGATCGAGACCGGCGACGCCCAGACGCCCGTGGGACAGTCGGGGGCGTCGAACTGAGACGGTCGCCGTCCCGGTCGTTATCGGCCGCCGATCCGGTCGCGGAATCCGAGCGCCACGGCGGCGAGCACGGCGAGGAAGCCGGCGAGGAACGCGACCGGCTGGAGGACGACCCGCTGAGCGACGACGGCTCCCGGCTCGCGTTCGACCGTCCGGGTCCAGAACTCGTAGCGCTCGCCCTCGTAGCTGACGATCAGCAACCCGTCCCCGAGTGACGGCTCGGCGGGATACGACAGCGAGTGGACGCGCTCGTTCGGGTCCTCGACGCCGAACCCGCCCTCGGCGTCGCGTGCGCGGTCGAACGCGTTGCGGGCCTCGGGCTCGAGGTCGGCGTAGTCCACCGTCTCGTCCGCCAGTTCGTCCCTGTCGACGCCGTCGCCCACCGGCGAGTCCGCGACTGCCGAGTTGCCGTCGACCGGCTGCACGGTGTGGGTGTACGCCGGGACGGGTTCGTCGACCGAAACGGGGAGATACAGCGGGTTCGCCATCAGGACGACGCCGACCGCCAGGAGGCCGGCGACCGCGAGCCGGAACTGTATCCGGTGGCGCATACGAGCCGTTCGATCGCGAGAGAGTTGAGCCTGTCCACCGCGGGGACTCGGTTCGTGCGGCGTGCGGCCGAGGGCCGGCCGCGCCCTCTCCGCCGCGGAAGGTACAAACCTCGCGGCGCCCAACGGTGACACATGACATCGCCGCTCGCGGACCGACCGGTCGAGCCGTCCGAGGAGGGAGACGAGCCGCTCACCGGCACGGAGTACGCCGGCTACCTCGAACAGCTCGGGGACGCGTGGGAGGTCGTCGACGACCACCACCTGGACGCGACCTACGAGTTCGACGACTTCGCGACCGCGCTGGCGTTCACGAACGACGTCGGCGAGCTCGCCGAGGAGGAGTGGCACCACCCGGACCTACACCTCTCGTGGGGCGAGGTCGGCGTCGAGATGTGGAGCCACGACATCGGGGGACTCCACGAGTCGGACTTCGTGATGGCCGCGCGGATGGACCGGATCTACGCCGAGTACGGCGACGACTGACCCCACGCCGGTCGGAGCGCGGTCTCCCACCGATCCGCCGACCGACCCGGACGCGACAACGGACGAGTTTAAAACCCTCCCAGCGAAAGTGATGGCAATGAGCGCGAACGTCTTCCTGGTCCCGATCGACCCGGAGAACTTCGACCGAACGGTTCGATCCGCGGTCGACCTCACCGAGTACGACGACCGCCCCGAGCCGCTCGCCGACGTCGACGAGGCCCGCCTCTGGGCCGTCGACGACGACAGCGGCAACGGCTCCACCTTCGAGCGGATGGCCGAGGGCGACCTCCTGCTGTTCTACCACGACGGAGAGTACCTCGCGACGGGCCGCGTCGGAACGGCCTTCGAGGACGAGGACCGGTGGGTCTCGGGCACGTTCTGGACCGCGTTCCCGACGACCCGCGTGTACACTGTCACCGACTTCGTCTCCGTCTCCGCGCCGAAGCGCGCCGTCAACGCGATCTTCGACTACTCCGCGTCGTACACCCCCGGCTTCATGCGCGTCGCCGACTCGCGGGTGAACGCCGACGTCTCCTCCATCGAGTCCGCGATCGAGCACTACACGAAGCGGAACGCCTGAGCGCGCCGTCGCTTCGCGACTACATTCTGCACCGCCTCCCCTCTCGCCTCCGAGTCGTTACACCGCCTCGAGCAGCGCCTCGTACGCCGCCTCGTAGCGCTCCGCGACCCGAGACGGGTCCCCGCGTTCGTCGCCGCCGAGGGCCGGCAGGCCGACCGTCACCACCGGCTCGATCATGTCGGTCACGGTCTCCGTGTGCTCCTCCATCGCCCCCTCGCGCGGGCTGCCCGAGGCGACCGCGCGTGCCTTCGCGTACCGGTCGCCCGCGTAGATCCGCGCGCGACCGGGGTCGACCACGGCGACCGCATCGGGCGCCACCGGCCCGTCGCGCGAGAGGGGGCCGGCCACGTCCGCGTACGACTCGACGACCACGGGGACCACCGTCGCCGCGATCCGCTCCGCGAGGCGGTCGAACGCCGGGAGGTAGTCGGCGGCCATCACGTCGTTGAACGCCGACACGTCGCCGACGCGGGCACCGCCCGCGACGAGCAGGACCGGCGCGTCGTCGGGTCGGCTCCCGCTCACGTGTCTCCGTCGCGATCGACGGCCCCGTCACGTTCGGCGCTGCGCGCATCGACCGCGTGCTCCGCGACCCCGTAGTATCCCGGGCCGTCCGCCTCCAGCGGCTCCGCGACGACGATGTCCTCGGCGTGGGTCATCACCCACGGGATCGCCCAGTCGATCAGGACGGCTTCGGTGTCGCCGTCGATCCGCGCATCCGGCTCCAACCCCTGCAGGAGCCGCGCGATCTCGGGAACGGTGTACATGAGGTCCGGCTCGAACAGCTCCGCGGGCTCGTAGAAGTCACACGGGTAGGTCGCGTCGAACGTCGACTTCGGTTCGGGCATGGCCGGCGGTACGCCGTCGGCGCCGTAAACGCTGCCGATACGTCGACCGGTCGCCCGCGGCCATCGGCTCGAGAGCGCACGCGGCCTCGCGGCTCACGGTGCGGAGCGGCCGAAAAAACGTCGGGATTCGACGCGCGTCGGGGCGCGTCCGGGGTTACTCGAACAGCTCGACGGCCTGCTCGTAGCGGGCGGACGGCTCCTCCCAGTCGACGACCTCGAAGAAGTTGTCGACGAACTCGCCGCGAGCCGGGCCGTAGTCGTGGTAGTAGGAGTGCTCCCAGACGTCCAGCGCGAGGATCGGGTGACCGCCCCAGATCGCGCCCTGGTCGTGCTTGTCGACCACGACGTTGCGGAGCTGGTTCGAGAACGTGTCGTACACGAGGAGCGCCCAGCCGGAGGCGCCGGAGGCCGCGGCCTCGAACTCGCCCTTCCAGGCCTCGTACGAGCCGAAGTCCTCCTCGATGCGGTCGGCGAGCGCGCCCTCGGGCTCGTCGCCGCCCTCGGCGGACATGTTCTGCCAGAACAGGTCGTGGAGGATGTGACCCGAGGAGTTGTGGGTCACGTTCCGGATCGCGCCCGCGGACGAGGAGAAGTCGCCCTCCTCGCGGTTGGCCTCGAGCGTCTCCTCGGCCGAGTTCCAGCCGTTCACGTAGCCCTGATGGTGGGTGTCGTGGTGCCATTCGAGCACCTGTTCGGAGATGTGCGGTTCCAGCGCGTCGTAGTCGTACGGAAGCGGATCGAGTTCGTAGCTCATCGTTGTATCACCTACCGCGAACATGTGCCGGAATCCTGTTAAAGATAATGCGTGTCGTGATACCACACGACACCTGACATGAGCGTTACCGGGTGCTACCGTCCGCGAGCGGTGGCTTCGCGGTTCAGGCCGCGTGACCGACTGCGCCGCCGCCAGACCGACTCGCTCGCTCGACCCGCACGCGTAACTGAAAGTGATTGCTCACAGCCCGCTCTCTGATTCGAACCCTCGCACGAATCACGCGCGGCGCGAACTGCGCCGCGCGCTCACGGTGGGACTGGGATTCGAACCGATTCGAGACGGTCGCCCTCGCTCCGCTCGGGCGCTGCGACTCGCAGGCTTCGAATCCTCGCACGAATCGCGCGCGGCGCGAACTGCGCCGCGCGCTCACGGTGGGACTGGGATTCGAACCCAGGAAGCCGTGAGGCTACCGGTTTTCAAGACCGGCGCAATGGGCCACTCTGCCATCCCACCACGTCCGGACGCTCGGTTCCGTTCGACTAAGTGGTGTCGGTGTCGACCGCCCTCCGTTCGAGGAACGCAGACCGCACCAGTCTCCGATCAGTCGAACGCGGCGACGAGCGTTCCCTCCTCGATCGGGTCGCGGCGTTCCGATTCGAACTCCTCGTGACCGGGTTCGAGCGGACGGTCGAACTCGACCCGCGCTGCACCCGTCTCGTCGACCGCGTACGAGACGGCGGTGAAGTCGATATCGGCCTCCCACACCACCCCGTCGTCCACGCCCGCGGTGGCACCGCCGGCGTACCGCAGGTAGACGACGAGTACGTCGCCGGAGCCGTCGAGGACGTCGGTCCGATCGGTGCGATAGTCGACCCGCAGAACGTGACCCGAACCGCTCCGCTCACAGAGCACGTCGTGGCTCACGTACGCCTCCTCGAACGACGGGATCCACTCGACGACGTCGCCCTCGGTGAACTCGGTCGGCGGGTCCGGGTACGGGACCGTCGCCGCGGTCTCCTCCTCGCGCGTCTCGTCGCCGACCGTGACCTCGACCGTCTCGCTCTCGACCTCGCACTCGGGGCGGTCGACGTCCCCGTCGAACGAGTCGGCGACGCCGCGAGCGTCGCCGTCGGCGGTACCGGTGGGGAATCGGTCGGCGCAGCCGGCGAGACCGCCGAGGGACGCGGCGACGGCGCGAAGCGCGGATCGTCGTCTCATACCCAGCGTGAGGCTCGGAGCCGCGATATACCTTCCAGTGGGACAAACGGCCGTTTCAGTCTCGCACCACCCTCGCGTCCCCGTCCTCGACGACCACGTCCAGCCCGTGCTCGTGGACGAACGCGGCGGTGTAGTCGGGGACGACGCGCTGGGCGGCGAACCGCGCGCGCAACACCGGGACCGCGTCGAGCAGGTCGTCGCCGTCGACCATCGACGGTGAGGACTCCAGGAACTCCACGTCGAGGTCGGCGTCGCGACCGCGCGTCGCCAAGGTGGGGAGGCTCGGGGCCTCGAACGCGCCCTCGAAGTCGATCGGCGCGGTGAAGCCCGCGTAGTAGGTGCGTCCGCGGGTGGAGGGGCCGAGCACGACCGCGTTCGTCCGGAGCTTCATCGCGGCCGAGTCGATCACGGTGCGCGAGAGCAGCGGCGCCTGCGGGGTGACGACGGCGACGGAGTCGGCGCCCTCCTCGCGGAGCAGGTGCGTGACGGTGTTGCCTGCGCGCGCGCCGAACGACGACCCGACCTGCCGCTCGAAGCGGGCGTCCTCGGTGCCGCCGAGGGTGTCGGCGACGAGCGCGCGCAGCTCGGCCTCGGGGCTCGCGTCGGTGCGGTGTTCGGCCGGGAGGTCCTCGTCGACCGGGTAGTTGACGAGGAGTTCGCCCCCGGAGCGGTCGACCGCGAGCACGGCGTCGCGGAACAGCGCCTCGTACAGGTCCGCGGCCTCGGCTGTCGAGAGGGGCGTCGACTCCGCGAGTCCGGTCGCGACGAGCCCCTCGCGGGGCGGGTGCGCCATGACGACGACGACGGTCATAGCGGACCGAGTCGCCCGCGCGCCTTCAACTCGCCGCTTCGGGTCGGATCCGGCGGCCGGTTCAGGAGAAGTCGCGCCGCATCGCGATCTCGAACCACGGACAGAGCCGGAGCTGGCGGTACAGCGCCGGATTCTCGTGGAGGTGCTCGTAGTCGACCCACAGCATGCCGCCGATCTCCGCCTCGTCGGGGTCGAGCGAGGTGTCGTCGAGGGTCACCTTCAGCACCGAGCAGACCTCCCACTCGACGCCCTCGTTGGGGTAGTAGCGTTTGTACTCGAACTTGTCCGTCACCCGGAGGTCGTCGTACTGGTCCGGCGTGATCCCCAGCTCCTCGTCGAGGCGCTGTGCGGTCGCCTCCTCCTGCGTCTGCCCCTCGACCGGGTGGGAGGCGACGGTGCCGTCCCAGTGACCGTCCCACAGGCGCTTCGTCGGCGCGCGCTGGGCCAGCAGGATCCGGCCCTCGGTGTCGTACACGAGGCAGGTGAACGCCCGGTGGCGGATCCCGTCGCCGGTGTGGGCGTCGAGCCGGTTCACCGTCCCCTGCTCGGTGTCCTCGGGGTCGACGGCGATCACGTCCTGGAGCGCGTTCTCGTGGTCCGCGTCGTCGCCGGGTTCCCCGGAGGGGTCGTCGGGGACGGCCGCGTCCTCTGAGCTCATGGCCGGTAGGTCGATCACCAGGGCTAATAAGCGTTCGATACGTCGTCGGCCGGGCGGCACCCCTCGCCGTCGGGTCGGCGGCGGCCGCGCTTCGACGCGCTTAACCGCGTCCCGCGGCTACGTCGCGCGGATGAGTGACCCGGCGCTCGACGTCGTCGAGTTCGTGCTGACGACGCACCTCTACACGGAGAACCGCGACCTCGACGAGAACGACCTTCCCCCGCGCTTCCGCCAGGTGTTCTGGTCGGACGCCGCCGCCGAGGACGCACCCGGGGGCGTCGAGCGACCGCTCAAGGCGACGAGCGAGACGACTCGGACTGCCACCGGCGTCGAGCACCCGTGGGACGCCGTCTCCGACCTCCTGTTCACCCAGCGCACCGAGTTCTCCGGCGAGATCTCCCTGACGCAGCCGGCGATGGCGCTGGAGTGGTACCGCGACCGCGCCGACGCCGACCGGATCGCAGAGAACCCGACGATCGTCGCCGCGCTCGAGCTCGCCGAGGACCTCGACGCGCCCGTGACCCACGAGGAGGCGCGCGACAGCGTTCGGCCGATCCAGGCCGACCGCGTCTGGATCGACGCCCTGTTAGAGCAGTACTTCGACGAGGACGAGGACGGCGAGATGCTCGATCTCGTCAACGTCCGCGCGCCGGAGGAGATCGAGACGACGCTCGCGGACCTCGTGCTCACCGGCGACCAAGAGGAGGAGATCCAGAAGATCGTGAAGGCGATCGAGCACCGCGAGTACCTCGCGCGGATCGGGCTTCGAGAGATCGGGAAGCTGCTGTTCGTCGGTCCGCCGGGAACCGGGAAGACGACCGTGTCGCGGGCGCTCGCACACGAGCTCGGCATCCCGCTCGTCGAGGTGAAGATGTCGATGATCACGAGCCAGTACCTCGGCGAGACGGCGAAGAACGTCGAGAAGACGTTCGAGGTCGCCAAGCGGCTCTCCCCGTGTATCCTCTTCATCGACGAGTTCGACTCGGTCGCAAAGACCCGCCGATCCGACGAGCACGCCGCCCTCAAGCGCGCGGTGAACACCCTCCTCAAGTCGATCGACGAGGTGTCGCTCGTGCGCGACGAGGTGCTCCTCATCGGCGCGACGAACCACCCCGATCAGCTCGACGCGGCCGCGTGGCGCCGCTTCGACGAGATCGTCAACTTCCCCAAGCCCGACCGCGACATGCGAGCGGACATCCTCCGGGTCGTCACCCGCGAGATGAAGATCGCCGAGTTCGACCCCGAGGAGGTCGCCGACCGCACGAGCGGGCTCACGGGCTCGGACCTCCGGATGGTGCTCCGGGAGGCAGTCCTCGGCGCGCTCACGGAGGACCGGATGACGATCACGCAGGAGGACGTGATGGAGGCCGTCGAGGACTTCGAGGAGCGCGACAACCTCAAGAACATGGACATGATCGACGGCGAGGGCGCGGAGGTGCTCGGCGAGACGGACTCGGGCGAACAGGACCACACCCACGATGGCGACTCGTCCAACGGCGACGCCGCCCACGACCACGGCGCGCACAGCCACTCGCACGATTAGGTCGACTCCGGCGTGACGCGCGGCGGAGCCCCGATCGGGGGTGAAACCGCGTCAGCGGTGATCCAGAGACGGTCACTTACGCGAATGTGTCGACGACCCTTCCGGTGTCCTCGCCGGTGGTGTAGTAGTAGCCGTCTTCCTCCGAGAGCGTCCCCCAGTCCGCCCAGCTCCCCTCGTAGTTTCGGACGTCCTCGAAGCCGAGCTGGTCGAGGACGAACCAGCCGACCGACGCGCGGATGGCGGTCTGACAGTAGGCGACGGTGGTCTCGTCGGCCGAGAGGCCGGCGTCGTCGATCCACAGCGTCTCCAGCTCCTCGGGCGACCGGAGCCGACCCGCCTCGTCGTCGATGCTCTGGACGAAGTTGAGGTTGGTCGCGCCGGCGACGTGGCCGAACCGGTCGAGGTCGCCGCGCTCGTCGACGCCCCAGTACTCCTCGGGCGTGCGCATGTCGAGGATCGGGATCGCGGCCCCCTCCTCGTCGACGTTGTCGGCGACGAACTCCCGGGTCGCGACGACGTCGAGATCCAGGTCGGCCTCGTAGCTCGCCTCCCGCGCCTCCGGCGCCTCCGAGACGGTCTCGCCGCCGGCGGCGTCCCAGACGGTGAATCCCCCGTCGAGCAGGCTGACCCGCCCCTCGTGTCCGAGCGCGTTGAGCGTGTAGATCGCGTACGTCTCCCAGAGGTCAGACTCGGCGCCGTACACCACCACGTCGTCGTCGGGCTCGATCCCGGCCTGCGCGAGGGTCCACGCGATCACGTCGGGGGAGGCCTCGAAGCCGTCGTCGGTCTCCTCGGCGTAGCTGTCGAGCATCTCGGAGTCGGGGAAGTGGTACGCGCCGGGTATCCGCGCGTCGTCGAACGCGTCCGCGTCGCGGACGTCCAGCAGGTGCACGTCGTCGAGGTTCTCCTCGAGCCACTGACTGTCGACCACGCCGTCGAACTCCTCCGCCGCGGGCGTCGTGTACGCCTCCGGGGGCTCGTCGTCCGTCTCGCCGAGGCAGCCGGCCGTCGCCGCGAGCGCCGCGCCGGCCGAGGCCAACACCGATCGTCTGGAGGTCCGCATCTGTCGGTCATTCATCCGGGGGAACGTAGACGCGTGGCCGCGATAACCCTGTTACTGGCGGACCCTTTTACCGTCGGCTCCGACGAGAGCCGGGTCGGCGTCGCGGTCACCGGCCAGATTTGCGACCCCGACGACCGTGTACCCGAAGCCGCGGTCGACGATCCGGGGATCGAAGCCGGCGTCGGCGAGCGCGGTCGCGAGCTCGCGCGGCGACCGGAACCGCGAGGCCATCCCGATCGCGTGCTCCGCCGCGACGAGGAGGCGCCCGAGCGGATGTCCGGGATCGAACTCTCGGATCACCAGGACGCCGCCCGGCGCGAGCACCCGCGCCGCCTCCCGGATCGCGGCGCCCTGATCGGGGAGGTGGTGGAGCGCGTCGACGACCGTGACCGCGTCGACCGTCGCGTCCCGGAAGGGGAGTCGGCCCGCGTCGCCGGCGACCGCCGGGAGGTCTCGGCCCTCGCGGGCGCGGCGGAGCATTCCGAGGGACGCGTCGACGACCGTGATATCGGGACCGGTCAGCGCGGCGGCCGCCCGACCGGACCCGCCGCCGACGTCGAGCAAGCGGTCGATCGGTCGCGCCGCGTGGTCGAGACCGGAAGCCAGCGCCTCCCCGCTCGCCGGCAGCATGACGCGATCGTACAGGGGCGCCGTCCGGTCGAAAAAGCGGACGTCTCCGATGCCGTGCATGGTCGCTCTCGGCGGCGGACCCACTTAACCGACCCTGCCGCCGCCCCGTCCGCATTTGTGTCCGCGACGCGTACGCGACCCATGGAGTACGCGCTCGTGGGCGAACCCGGAGACGGGGCGACGCTCCGACTCGACTATCGGGCGTTCGCCTACGCCGGAAAGTTCGTCGTGGGTGCGCCCGGGAAGACCGCCCTCCGGACGCCCGACGGCTCCCCGGCGGTGCCGGACTGGGAGCCGGACGAGCCGCTTCCGCCGACGGTCGAAGCGGACGAGTTCGACGACGACGTGGTCGCCGCGGTGTCGTTCTCGCCGGACCGGACCGACCCCACCTGTTGTCGGCTCCGGTACGTCACCGTCCACGTCGCCCGCCGAGGCGAGGGACTCGGCCCGCGGCTCGTGCGTCGGACCGTCTCGCGGGTCACGGCCGACGGCTACGACCGGGTGCGGATCGCCGTGAACAACCCGTTCGCCTACGCGGCGCTCCACAAGTGCGGCTTCGCGTACACCGGCGAGCGGACCGGAATCGCCGAGCTAGAGCTGGAGCGACCGGCGGCGACGCCGGCCGCAGAGAGCGGTCGGGACGGGGCCGACAGCGGGCGGTACCGCGCCGGACTCCGGGCGTTCCTCGGGGACGACCGCGCCCTCGACCCCCGCGAGCGACGCTTCATCGCGGAGCGGCTCGGAGACGGGTCGGAGTCGGGGTGACCGACGGCGTCAGTTCAGCGCCCAGATGCCGTAGTTGAGCGCGGTCGCGAAACAGACCCACGCGAGGTAGGGGACCAACAGGAGGGCGGCGCGGCGGTCGACGCGGTCGAAGGCGACGATCGTCGCGACGACGAGGGGGAGGAGCGCGACGAGCACGGCGAGCCCGAGGTCGGCGCGTTCGAGCCCCCAGAAGACGGGCGACCACGCGACGTTGACGGCGAGCTGGACGGCGAACAGGACGAGCGCGAGTCGGGCCTTCCGGCGAACCCCCTCCCCGTCGACGTCGCCGACCGATTCTCGACCGCGGAGATACACGAGCGCCGCGGCCGCACCGAGCATCGCGTACAGCACCGGCCAGACGACGCCGAACGCCCAGTTCGGCGGGTAGTACGCCGGCAGCGACAGCTCGGCGAACCACGCGCTTCGTGGCGCGGTGAAGGGCACACCGGTCGCCCCTATCAGGTTGACGGCGACCGCGGCGGCGACGACGAGGAGGGCGTCCCGACGCTCCGGAAGCCGGCCGCGCACGGAGGGTGACATGACCGGTCGTACGCGGTCGCGCGGCTTAACTCACCGCGTCGGTCTCACCTCACACGGTGCGCCGTCGGCCCGCGCGTTCAGATCGCGTCGTAGTCCTCTCGGAACGTCTCCAGCGTCGCGGCGAGCACGCCGATGACGATGGGGCCGACGAACAGCCCGGTGAACCCCACCGAGTAGATCCCCCCGAACACGCCGAGGAGGATGACCGCGGGATTCAGGTGCGCCTGCTGGTCGATGACGAGCGGCCGGGCGTAGTTGTCCACCATCGCGATGACGAACACGCCGTACAGCGCGAGGAAGATCCCCGCGGTGACTTGGTCGACGACGACGAGGTACGCCGCGGCCGGTCCCCAGACGAAGAACGCCCCGATAAGCGGCAGCAGCGCGAGGACGGCGCAGACGAACGTCCAGAAGACGACGTTCGGGATACCGGCCGCCCAGAGCCCGACGCCCGCGACGAGCGCCTGCAACAGCGCCACGACGATGTGTCCGATCACCACGCCGCGGGTCATCGCGTTGACGCGGTCGACGAGGTCCGAGGTGACCTCCGACGGGAGGGGGCTCGTGTCGCGTATCCACCCCACGAACGCCGGTCCGTCGAGCAGCGTGTAGTAGACGAGGAACAGCGCCAGCGAGAGGCCGACCGACGCGCGAAGCGCGGTGGTGACGATCCCGCCGACGCCGCCGAACAGCGTCTCGACGAGGAGCTGTCCGGCCATCGACAGCACCTCGCCGACGTCGAACTCCTGTCCGGTGAGCACCTCGATTTCGGCCTCGATGGCGCCCACGTCGATGTCCGTGTTTCCGCGAGCGATCTCGGTCAGGTCGCGGACGAACACCCAGGAGATGTACGCGACCGGGAGGATGACGGCGACGATGGACGCGACGATGAGCGCGATGCCGGACAGCATGCGGCCCACCCCACGCGACACCGACTCCCGAACGTGACCCGCCAGCGCGCCCTGAATCCCCTTCGAGAGTCGCACGTGGAACGGGTACAGGACGTACGCCAGGATCGCCGAGGCGATGACGTACTCGATGAACGGCAGGACGACGAAGAGCGTGAGCAGCGCGACCGACCCGATGAGCAGCAGAAGGAACGACTGGCCGCGGTTCATGTCCGTTCACTCTATCCGATGACGTATAAACGTAGGCCGCGCGGTCAGTTCACCCGCTCGCGGGGGAGCGTCACCGAGGTCAGCCCGCGGAAGTCGAGGTCAGCCCGCGGAAGTCGAGGTCAGCCCGCGGAAGTCGAGGTCAGCCCGCGGAAGTCGAGGTCAGACCGCGAGAGTCGAAGTCGGACCGCGAGAGCCGAGTCGGGGCGAGTTACGCGCTCGCCTCGTCCTCGTCGAGGCCGGGTGCGACCGACGGGTCGACGTCGTCCGGCTCCTCCGTCTCGCCGCCGACGACCGTCTCGCCGTCGTCCGTCTCGACGTACACGTCGTCGGCGAAGCCGGCGAGCGCGTTCTCGTACTCGGCGGCTTCGAGCTTCTCTGGAGTCTCGGGCGCGTCGGCGACGCCCTCGGCCGGTCGGAACGCTCCGAGCGGGTCGTCGATCGTGATCCCGTGCTCGGCGAAGAACTCCTCGTAGCGCCGGTAGTGATCCTCCAGTTCGTCGGCCGGGATCTCCATCATCTCCGTCCAGCCGTGGTTGAAGAAGTCGAAGTTGGCCTGTACGTGGGTGATCTCGCGGGCCTCGGCCTCCGCGAAGCCCGCCTCGAGGGCGGCGACGTAGGCGTCCATCGTCGCGTCGAAGAAGTCATCGAGGTGCTCGCGGCGCTCCTCGCGGCGCTCTTCGGCGGCCTTGTTGAGGAAGATGCTCGTGTGCAGGTCGACCAGCTTGTCGTTCGCGACGTCCCCGACCACCGGCGTCGTCAGCGCTTTCTTGGCGGCCCAGTGACGAATGTTCTGCCGGATCTTCATATCCGCCGTTGGGCCGGGACGGCCTTGAATCTGTGGCGTCTCGTCTCTCGACACCTCCGCTGTGTCGGTCTATCACGGTCCTCAACGCGGATGACAACCCACATTAACCCTGCATCCGAACGGCCTCACATGAGCGATTCGTACGTGATCGTCGGGGACGGTATCGCGGGCGCGTCCGCGGCCGAGACGCTCCGCGAGGAAGCGCCCGAGGCCGAGATCACGGTTCTCACCGACGAGGGAGAGTCCCTCTACAACCGGATCCTGATCAAAGAGTACGCGAAGGGGAAGCTCCCGGAGGCGCCCATCTCGATCCACCAGGAGGAGTGGTACGAGGACCACGACGTCGACCTCCGACTCAACACCGTCGTCGTCGACCTCGACGTCGAGAACGACGCGGTCCACACTCACGAGGGCGAGACGTTCGAGTACGACTACCTGCTGTTGGCGATCGGCGGCACTCCCCAGCAGCTCCCGGTCGAGAACGCCGACGCCGACGGAATCCACCACTTCTGGACGTTCCAGGACGCCCGCCGGATCAAAGAGAGCGTCGAGAGCGCCGAGCGGGCGGTCATCGTCGGCGCCGGGCTGCTCGGCATCGACTTCGCGGCCATCTGCGGCGCGCAGGGCGTCGAGGCGAAGTACCTGATGCGCGGCGACGCCTGGTGGCGCTACGCCCTCTCGACCGAGGGCGCGGAGATCATGCACGAGGCGATGCGCGAGCGCGGCGTCGAGCCCGTCTTCGACTCCGGAGTCGATCACTTCGAGGTCGACGACGACGGCCACGTCGTGGCGGCGGTCGACCCGAACGGCGAGCGCTACGAGTGCGACTTCGCCGGCGTCGCCATCGGCCTCAACTTCAACACCGAGCTCGTCGAGGGGACGCCGATCGAGACCGAGAACGGCATCGCCGTCGACGAGTACATGCGCACCAGCGTCGACAACGTGTTCGCGGCCGGCGACATCACGACGTTCGACGACCTGATCCTCGGCGAGCGGGCGAAGAACGGCTCGTGGGGGTCGGCGAAAGAGCAGGGAACGGTCGCCGCCCGCAACATGATCGACTACGGCAGCCAGGAGTTCCGGTGGGTCTCCTCGTACTCGATCACGCACTTCGACTTCCCGTTCCTCTCCTTCGGCCACCCGACGCTCGGCGACGAATCGGTTGAGGCGACCACCGCCGAGGGCGAGTGGCGCCGCGTCGCCCTGAAGGACGGCAAGGTGGCCGGCGGCGTGCCCATCCGCGACCTCTCGCCGCAGTCCGCGTTCAAACGGCTGATGCGCGAGGGTCGCGACGTGAGCGGCCAGACGGACCGCCTCATGGAGCCCGGCTTCGCGGTCGACGACTTAGCGGCCCCGACCGAGCAGTAGCCCGCCGACCGCTCGTTCGAGGCTCGCCCCCGTCTCTCCGGCGCGACCGTCCCCCGTGTCGGTTGCCGGACGACGGTTCCCGTAGCTTTTCACTGTGTGCGTG